>CBDTXT010000312.1:0-4192 GCA_965364465.1 uncultured Chromatiaceae bacterium | reverse complement strand
TCGCCAGTTGCACCGACCCGGCGTCGAGCGCCCGCCGTTGGCCGGTCGGGTCCCAACTGCCCGCGGCCCTGGCGTCGACCGGCCCCTGTGCCGCATCGAGAAACAACGGCTCGCTGTACAACGCTCCGCGCGGCCAACCGAGCCGGGCATCGAACGCCCAGGCGTCCCCGTCGGCACGCGCGGCGAGGTCAAGCTTGAGAGTCAGGCCCTCGGCAGCCTGCGCACCATCCGGCGAGGCATAGTCCAGTTGGTCGAATACCAGCTCGCCGTCGAGACCGGAGAGCGCAGCGGCCTGGCCAGCGAGCGCGAGCATGCCACTGGCGCGGCCACCCAGCTGCCAGCCGCGCGGCGGCTGGAGGAACGCGCTCAGCTGTGCCAAGCGCGGCAAAGCGACCCGGTAGGGCTCAATGCGGGCGGACCAGCCTCCCGCCCCTGAAGTCAACTCCAGCGCCACCGCACCCTGCCCCACCGCGAGCCGCGGGATGCTCAGCCTGAGGTTGCCGCCCGTGTCATAGCTGCCATGCCAGCTGGCGTCCTGCCCCTGCAACGGCGAGTCCTGCAGCCTGAGCCGGCCCTCCGGGCATTCCCAGGCCTGGTCGTCGCGCCGCAGCAGCGGACATTCGAGGCGCAGATCCTCGAGATCGCCGTGGTCGGCCGGCAGCGCGAGATGCGCTATCCGGATGGCAATGCCGAGGTCACCTGATGCGGACTCGGTCAGGCTGACGTCCAGGCCCTGCGCAACCCAATCGTCTCCCCTTATCTCGTCGACACCGAGCTCGATTGCGACCGATGCCGGGGCATTCAGGCTCAACAGCCACAGCACGCAGCCGACGAGCACGCCGGGGAGAGGCCGCGATCGTTTCACCTGGGCGAATGCGCGGTGCGGGACCGCAGACGCCGAGGTGCGCCCGGGCCGGCTGCCGGGCCGTGCCCGACCGGCCGTCCCCTTTACCCCACGATGGCGTGCCCGCCCGCGGATCCGACGTTCAGCCCTTCAGGGCCGCATGGGCCGCCGCGAGCCGTGCCACCGGGACGCGCGGTGCGGAACAGGAAACATAGTTGAGCCCAGCCTTGTGGCAAAACGCGATCGACGACGGATGGCCGCCATGCTCGCCGCAAATGCCGACCGACAGCTCCGGCTTCACCTCCCTGCCCCATCGCACGGCGAGCTCCATCAGCTTGCCGACCCCCTTGGTATCGAGCACCTCGAACGGATTGTCGTGCAGGATGTTGCTCTGGTTGTACAGCGGCAGGAACTTGTTTTCGGCATCCTCGCGCGAGAAAGAGAACGTTGCCTGGGTCAGGTCGTTGGTGCCGAAGGAGAAAAACTCGGCCTCCTGCGCGAGCCCCTCGGCGCGCATGCAGGCACGCACCACCTCGATCATGGTACCGAAGCGGCAGTTCAGCTTCTGGCCAGTCTTTTGCTCGACGTCGGCGCGGATCTCGTCGACGTACTTCCGGATCCAGCGCAGCTCCTCTGCGGTACACACCTGCGGGACCATCATCTGCGGATACACGTCGAGACCCTTCGCGGCGCACTCGGCCTCGGCCTCGAGAATCGCGCGGATCTGCATCCGATAGATCTCCGGATAGGTGATGCCAAGGCGGACGCCGCGATGACCGAGCATGGGATTGACCTCGGTCAGCGCGCGCACCTTGCGTAGCATCTGCTCCTTCTTGCTGATCGCCGCCTCGACCAGATCGGCATTGACGAGCTGCTTCACTGCCGGTTCACCCCCGGCACCGACACCCCCCTCGAGCAACATCAGCGAACCGGCGAGCACATCCATACCTTGCACCGAATCGCGCAGGTGCTCGAGCTGTTCGATATCGCTCTGCAACTGGCGTTCGGTCGGCAGAAACTCGTGGATCGGCGGATCGAGCAGGCGGATGGTCACCGGGTGCGGCGCCATGGTCTCGAACAGGCCGCGGAAATCGGCACGCTGCATCGGCAACAGGCGGTCGAGCGCCGACTGCCGCTGGTCGGCGTTCTCGGCCACGATCATCTCGATCACCACCGGCAGGCGCTCCACCGCGTTGAACATGCGCTCGGTCCGGCACAGCCCGATGCCGCGCGCGCCGAACTTGAGTGCGCGTGCCGCATCGGACGGCGTGTCGGCATTCGCCATCACCTGCAGTTGGGCGACCTCGTCCGCCCAGTGCAGCAGTTCCTTCAACTCGTCCGAAAACTCCGGTTCCACCATCGGGACCTGACCCAGAAACACGTTGCCGCTGGAGCCGTCGATCGTGATCATCTCGCCCTCACGGATCACGCTTGTGCCGACATGCGCCTCGCGGCGTCGTACGTCGACCTCGATACCCTCGGCACCGGCGACGCAGGGTTTGCCCATACCACGCGCGACGACCGCGGCGTGCGAGGTCTTCCCGCCACGGCTGGTCAGTATGCCCTGCGCGGCGAAGAAGCCGTGGATGTCCTCCGGTTTCGTCTCTTCGCGCACGAGGATCACCGGACGCGCGAGGTCCTTGCCCTGGACCTCGGCCCGGTCCGCATCGAACACCGCGTAGCCGGAGGCCGCCCCAGGAGAGGCCGGCAGGCCCTGGGCCAGGGGTTCGCCCCTGAACTCCGGGCTCAGCCGCGGATAGAGCATCTGCTCGAGGTACATCGGGTCGATCCTGAGCAGGGCCTGTTCCCTGCTGATCAGCTCCGCCTTCACCATTTCCACCGAGGTGCGGACCATCGCGACCGCGTTCATCTTGCCGTTGCGCGTCTGCAGACAGTACAGCACGCCGCGCTCGATGGTGAACTCGAAATCCTGAACCTCCTTGTAATGGGCCTCGAGCCGGTCGCGCAGCGCGTCCAGCTGGCGTGCCATCTCGGGCATCTCCACGGCCAACTGGTGAATCGCCTTCGGCGTGCGGATGCCGGCGACCACGTCCTCGCCCTGCGCATTGACCAGGTATTCACCGAACAGCTTGTCTTCCCCGGTCCCGGGATTGCGCGTGAAGGCAACGCCGGTCGCGGAGTCGTTGCCGCGGTTGCCGAACACCATGGTGCAGACGTTGACCGCGGTGCCGTTGGCCATCTCCGGCGTGATCTTGAACTCACGCCGGTAGTCGACGGCGCGTTTGCCCATCCAGGAGCCGAACACCGCCTTGATCGCGATCTCAAGCTGCTCGTACGGGTCCTCCGGGAAGGCTCGCCCGGTATGTTCCTGGAACACCCGCAGGAAGCGCTCGCAGATCTCTTTCAGGTTATCTGCCGACAGGCCGACGTCCTCGTTGACATGGGCCGCCTGCTTGACCGCGTCGAACTCGGCATCGAAGACCTCGTCCGGCACGCCCATCGCCACCTTGCCGAACAGCTGAATGAAGCGCCGGTAGGCGTCATAACCGAAGCGTGCATCGCCAGTCTGACGGATCTCCCCCTGCAGCGTGTCGGCATTCAGACCGAGATTCAGGATGGTATCCATCATCCCGGGCATCGACATCGCCGAGCCACTGCGCACCGACACCAGGAGTGGGTTTTCCGGGTCGCCGAAGCCCTTGCCGGTCGCCTGCTCGACGCGCGACATGTTCTCACGCACCTGTCTCAGCATGTCTTCCGGGACACTTTTGCTCCCCGACTCGAGGTAGTGCAGACAGGCCTCGGTGGTGATGACGAAGCCCGGCGGGACGTTGAGGCCGATCTGCGTCATCTCGCAGAGGTTGGCGCCCTTGCCACCCAGGAGCTGCTTGTTGCTGCCGTCGCCCTCTTCGAAGGCATAGACCCATTGATGCGTTGCCGCTTGTTGCCTTGCCGATTCTGCGTTCACGTGTCGGTGTTCCTTTGCTGCGTGGAAAACATTGTCTGCGAAGCCGGGGTTTTTAACATGCTTTGCGTTGCAGGGCGACGACCGCGCACACCCTCCGCGCCAATCGAACGGCGGGTCCGACGGTACCTGACGGCACGCTGCGCTGGTGGGTGAGAACCGGTGGCGCGGCACAGGATAGTTGGCCGCGCGGGAAGGCAGGGCCCGCGCAGGCCGCGTCCGTATCTCCCGCGGGAGGGAAATACGCCCGGCAACCGCCGTGGCGGCTACCGACAACGCGCTGTCGCAGCGCCCGGCCGGGTACTGTCAGATGGCGCGAATCGCGGGCCCGGCGCAACGGCCGGCCCGCGGACCCGTGGCTCAGCGCGCCGCGACCGCGGGCTCGGCCGGCGTCGGCTTAGCCGGGTCCTCGTGTGCGAGGC
>CBDTXT010000311.1:0-4277 GCA_965364465.1 uncultured Chromatiaceae bacterium | reverse complement strand
GGCGGCTTGCTCGAGATATCATAGGCAACCCGGGAAATACCGCTGACCTCGTTGATGATCCGGCTGGATACCTGCTCGAGGAATTCGAACGGTAGGTGCGCGAAGCTCGCGGTCATGAAATCGACCGTCTTGACCGCGCGCAGCGTGATCACGTGCTCATAGCGCCGGGCGTCGCCGACGACACCGACCGACTTGACCGGCAGAAAGACCGCAAAGGCCTGGCTGACCTCATCGTAAAGCCTGGCGCGGCGCAGTTCCTCGATATAGATCGCATCGGCCTGTCGCAGGATCGCGGCATATTCTTTCTTCACCTCGCCGAGTATCCGGACACCGAGCCCAGGACCCGGGAACGGGTGACGGTAGATCATTTCGAAGGGCAAGCCCAGTTCAACGCCGACGCGCCGCACCTCGTCCTTGAACAACTCGCGCAGCGGTTCGACCAGCTCGAGCTTCATGTAGTCCGGCAGGCCCCCGACGTTGTGGTGCGACTTGATCACGTGTGCCTTGCCGGATGCCGCGCCGGCCGACTCGATCACATCGGGATAGATCGTGCCCTGCGCGAGGAATTCGACTGTGTCGAGCTTCGCGGCCTCTTCCTCGAAGATGTCGATGAACAGGTTGCCGATGATCTTGCGCTTCTGTTCCGGATCCGAGACACCCTTGAGGCCCTTCAGAAAACGGTCTTCTGCGTCGACGCGGATGACATTGACACCCATGTGCTCGGCGAAAGTCGCCATGACCTGGTCACCCTCATTCAGACGCAACAGACCGTTGTCGACGAAGATGCAGATCAGTCGTTCGCCGACCGCACGGTGCAGCATCGCTGCGACCACCGAGGAATCGACGCCACCCGAAAGGCCGAGCACGACACGGCCGTCACCGATCTGCTCGCGCATCTTGTGGATGCCGTCCTCGATGATGCCGAGTGGATTCCAGAGCGCCTCACAACCACAGATCTCGAACAGGAAGCGCTCGAGTATGCGTCCCCCCTGCCGCGTGTGGGTCACCTCGGGGTGGAACTGCAGGCCGTAGAAATTGCGTGCCTCATCGGCCATGCCGGCGAGCGGGGCATTGTCGGTGGTGCAGATCGCAATGAAGTTCGGCGGCAGTTCCTCGACGCGGTCACCGTGGCTCATCCAGACATCGAGCAGGCCCCAACCTTCCGGGCTGGTGTGGTCCTCTATGTCACGCAGCAACCGCGAGTGGCCGCGCGCGCGCACCTGCGCGTAGCCGTACTCGTGCCGGTCGGACGGCGCCACCCGCCCACCGAGCTGGGCCGCCATGGTCTGCATCCCGTAGCAGATCCCGAGCACCGGCACGTCCATCTCAAAGACACGCTGCGGCGCCCGCGGCGAATCCTCACCGGTCACGGTCTCGGGCCCGCCGGACAAGATGATGCCGCGCGGCCGTTTCCGATCAAGCGCCGCGTCGCAGTTGTCGTAGGGCCAGATCTCGCAGTAAACACCGGCTTCACGCACCCGCCGGGCGATCAACTGCGTGTACTGCGACCCGAAGTCGATGATCAGGACCCGATGGGCATGGATGTCGTTCGTCATGGGTTTGCTTTCCCGAAGGGAGGTGAGAAGACGCGGCGCCACGGCCGTCGTGGTTCAGGTGAATCGATCCAAACGGGTCGCGTCGACCGGGCACCCCGCGTGAGAACCGGAGCCGGCGAGATCCGCCGACCCCGTGCGGCGGACAGGCGCGCCGTCACCGAGACCGGTCGACGCACCGCCCCCGGCACACCCCGTCCGCTCGGGCCGCAGGTCGGGGTGTCCGGCACCCGACGGCGCTCAGTCGCGGCGATAGTTGGGCGCTTCCTTGGTGATCTGTACGTCATGCACATGCGACTCGCGCATCCCGGCGTTGGTCACACGCATGAACTGCGGCCTGGTGCGCATCTGCTCCAGCGTGGCGCAACCCGTGTAGCCCATCGAGGAACGCACACCGCCGATCAACTGGGTGATCACGTTCACCAGCGGACCCTTGTAGGGCACGCGTCCCTCGATGCCCTCCGGCACCAGCTTGTCCTTTTTGGTCTCTTCCTGGAAATAGCGGTCACTGGACCCTTCCTGGCCTGCCATCGCGCTGAGCGAACCCATGCCACGGTAGGACTTGTACGAGCGCCCCTGATAGATCTCGACCTCGCCCGGCGACTCGTCGGTACCGGCGAACAGTCCGCCGATCATCACCGAGTGCGCACCGGCCACGATCACCTTGGCGATGTCGCCCGAGTAACGCAGCCCCCCATCGGCGATCACCGGTACGCCGGTACCCTCGAGCGCGGTCACCACATTGTCGACGGCGGTAACCTGCGGTACGCCGACCCCGGCCACGATGCGCGTGGTACAGATCGAGCCCGGACCGATACCGACCTTGACCGCGTCCGCACCGGCCTCGACAAGGGCCAACCCGGCCTCCCCGGTCGCGATATTGCCGCCGATCACCTGGACGTCGGGGAAGTGCCGTTTGATCCACGCGACCCGGTTCAGCACCCCGACCGAGTGGCCGTGCGCGGTGTCCACGGTGACGACGTCCACACCGGCCTCGACCAACAGTTCGACGCGTTCTTCGGTACCGGCGCCGACGCCGACCGCGGCACCGACGCGCAGCCGCTCCTGCGAATCGCGACATGCCTCAGGGAAGTCGGTTGCCTTCTGAATGTCCTTCACCGTGATCAGGCCGCGCAGCTGGAAGTCATCGTTGACCACCAGCACCTTTTCGATTCGATGCTTGTGCAGTTTCTCGACCACCTCCTCGCGGCTGGCGCCCTCGCGCACCGTGACCAGGCGATCCTTGGGCGTCATGATCGAACTCACCTTCTGATCCAGCCGGGTCTCGAAGCGCAGATCGCGGCTGGTGACGATGCCCACCAGTTCACTGCCGTCGACCACCGGCACGCCGGAGATATGGTTGGAGCGGGTAAGGGCCAGCACCTCGCCGACACTGGCATGCGGGGAGACGGTGATCGGGTCGTGGATTACACCGCTCTCATAGCGCTTGACCATGCGCACCTGGGCCGCCTGGTCCGCCGCCGCCATGTTCTTGTGCACCATGCCGATACCGCCGGCCAGCGCCATCGCGATCGCCAGGCGCCCCTCGGTGACCGTGTCCATCGCGGCCGATACGAGGGGGATGTTCAGTTCGATGTCCCGGGTCAGCCGGGTTGCGAGATCGACATCTTTCGGCACCACTTCGGAACGCGCCGGCACCAGGAGCACGTCGTCGAACGTCAGGGCTTCTTTGTCTTGAGCTAGGCGCATGGGGCACTTCCAGTTGAGGGGTTTTGAAGGTAAGCGGGAGATTATAGGATTTGACGAAAATTCGGTAAACTCGTGTCCCACCATGTGATTGTCGCAGATACGCCTTCGACAAGCGTGGGTTTGCGCACCGCAGACACATCCGGCACGGTTTCTCTATGGGCCCGGAATGACAGCAACGACAAGCGGCAATCGGGACGTCTACAGCATCAGCCGCCTGAACAGCGAGGTGCGCGCGGTGCTGGAAGGCAGCTTCCCGCTGCTCTGGGTGGAGGGCGAGATTTCAAATCTCGCGACCCCGCGCTCCGGCCATCTGTATTTCAGCCTGAAAGACGCCCATGCCCAGGTCCGTTGCGCACTGTTTCGCGCGAAGCGCCAGCTACTGCGCTTTACGCCCGCCGACGGTACCCAGGTGCTGGCGCGTGTCCGTATCGGCTTATACGAGCCGCGCGGCGATTTTCAGCTGATCGTCGAACATCTGGAACCGGCTGGGGCCGGCGCTGCGCAGCGCGAGTTCGAACTGCTCAAGCAGCGGCTCCAGGCAGAGGGGCTGTTCGACCCGGCACGCAAGCGCCCGCTGCCCAGGTTCCCGTTGCGGCTGGGCGTCATTACCTCCCCTTCCGGTGCCGCGATTCGCGACGTGCTCAAGGTCCTGCGGCGACGTGCACCGCAGCTTGCCGTCACGATCCTGCCGGTTCGCGTGCAGGGCAGCGGCGCGGCGGACGAGATCCTCGAGGCACTGCAGATCTCGGCCAGGCGGGCCGACTGCGACGTGCTGTTGCTGACACGCGGCGGGGGCTCTATCGAAGACCTGGCGGCATTCAACGACGAACGCCTGGCGCGCGCCATCGCCGCGCTCCAAATCCCGGTAGTCAGCGCGGTCGGCCACGAGTCCATTCACAACATTACGACTGAGGCTGTCCATATTCGCGCCAAGCGCGGTCGCAACCGGGCCAAGCAGCGTTTCCAATTGCAAAAGACCTAAATAGATCAAATACGGGGCTGCCACCATCACAA
>CBDTXT010000310.1:0-4281 GCA_965364465.1 uncultured Chromatiaceae bacterium | reverse complement strand
TAGGCGCGGTCGGTGAAGGCCGACGGATACACCCGGCTGGTGCCCCGCACCCGCCGCGGGACCGGCACTCCCCATTCGTCGACCGCGACGGTGAGCGAGTGTCCATCCCAGGTCATCGTGCTCGGGCCGATCGTCAAGCGATCGCTCGTGCGCGACAGCGCCGCGCTACCGCGTTCGGTAAGCGCCCAGCGCTGGCCACTGGTGCCATATAACGCGACGTTGATCGCGCAGTGGTCTTCCGGGTCGGTGGCGCCGCGCCGCCGCGCCCGCGCGTAGTAGGGCGAGAACACGCTGCCGACCATCGCGATGATCGTCAGGCCGTGCCGACCGTCGTCGCTCAGTGCATCGATATACCACCAGGCGTAGCCGTCACTTTCGATGCCGCGTTCGAAACCCGGCCCGTGCCCGGCGGGATCGGGGGCTGACCCCGGGTCCCCGTTGCTACCGCCTCGCGGCGGACATTGACCTTGTCTTTGCATGTGTCTATTCTACATGACAATACACAATGTCCATAGTAAAAGACACCAACGCAAAGCGGGGAACGCGATGAACGACGCAGATTCGAAAATAGAACAGGTCCTGACGGCCGTGATCGCGCGGGCGGCGGACCGCACCTGTCCCCCCTTGCTGGCCCGGGCGGTGCGCTATGCGGTGTTTCCCGGGGGTGCCCGCCTGAGGCCCAAGCTGTGCCTCGCGGTGGCGGCGGCGAACGGTGACAGCGACCCGGCCCTGTCCGCGGCGGGTGCGGCGGCGATCGAGCTGTTGCATTGTGCGTCACTGGTGCACGACGATCTGCCCTGTTTCGACAACGCCGGGCAGCGCCGTGGAAAACCCTCGGTGCACGTGGCCTTCGGCGACCAGATCGCGGTACTGACCGGCGATGCGCTGATCGTCCTCGCGTTCGAGTCCCTCGGGCTGGCAGCCGGCGATTGCCAAACCCCGCAGCGGTTGCCCTCGCTGTTGGCCATCACCAGTCGCGCGGTCGGCATGCCGTTCGGTATCTCGGCCGGACAGGCCTGGGAATGCGAACCGAGCGTCGATGTCTCGCACTACCACCAGGCCAAGACCGGGTCGTTGTTCGTCGCGGCCACCTGCGCCGGCGCCGCCGCCGCGGGTGTCGAAGTCGAGCCCTGGACCAAGCTCGGCGAGTGCATCGGCGAGGGGTATCAGGTCGCGGACGATATCCGTGACATCACGGCCGACGCCAAGGTGCTGGGCAAACCGGTCGGACAGGACGAGACGTTGGGACGCCCCAGCGCGGTGCGCGAAATGGGTGTCGACGGGGCCGTGCGTCGGCTGCGCCAGCTCGTGGAGGAGGGGGTCGAGTCGATCCCCGATTGCCCGGGCGGCGATCTGCTGCGGCTGCTGATCGTCGAGGAGTCGAAGCGTTTCCTGCCGAAGGACCTGGCACGTCGCGCTGCCGCCTGAGCAGGCATGGCGTTCGACGGACAGTTCCCTGGCGAAATGCCCCCGCAGCCGGCGCCTCGCAGGTCGCTGCGCGATCGCTGGAAGGACCTGCGCAACCGCCTCCTGGTCGACGTGCGGTTTCAGCGCTGGGCGGTGCGGTTTCCGCTGACGCGCCTGATTGCGCGCCGACGGGCGCGGGAACTGTTCGATATCGCGGCCGGCTTTGTCTACTCCCAGGTCCTGCTCGCTTGTGTGCAACTGCGCCTCTTCGAGGCCCTTGCAGCGGGACCGCGCAGTCTTACCGATCTCGCCGAGCATCTGGGGCTGCCGCCGGCCGGCATGCGGCGCCTGCTGCTCGCGGCCGAGACGCTGCATCTGGTTGAACGGCGCGGCAAAGAACGCTATGGGCTGGGTGAACTCGGCGCAGCGGTGTTGGGCAACCCGGGCATCGGCGCCATGGTATCGCATCACACCCGCCTCTATGCCGATCTGGCGGACCCGGTCGCGCTGCTGCGCGGTCGTCAAGACACCCTGTTGTCTCGCTACTGGGCCTATGCCTCGGCTGACCGGCCGGACGAGCTGGACGGGGCACAGGTCAGCGAGTACAGCGACCTGATGGCGGCCTCGCAGGCGTTCATCGCGGGCGACATCCTGGATGCCTATTCCCTGCGTGAGCACAAGTCGCTGCTCGACCTCGGCGGCGGCGATGGTGCGTTCGCCGCCGCGGCGGCCGATCGCTGGCCACATCTCCGCGTGGCGCTGTTCGATCTGCCAGCGGTTGCCGAGCGTGCAAACGCACGTTTCGCCCGTCTCGGCCTGGTCAAGCGGGCCCGCGCGATCGGCGGCGACCTGTTCGACCCGCTGCTGCCGTCGGGTCATGACCTGATCTCGCTGGTGCGGGTCGTACACGACCACGACGACGAGCGGGTGATCCGGATCCTGCGGGCGGCACATGCGGCGCTGCGCCCGGGTGGGGTCTTGCTGATCGCCGAGCCGATGGCCGGCACCCACGGCGCCGAGCCGGTGGGCGAGGCCTATTTCGGCCTCTATCTGTTGGCGATGGGTAGTGGGCGGCCGCGCACACGTACCGAGCTGGGTCTGTTGTTGCGCCAGGTCGGGTTTCGTCGCGTTCGCGAAGCCAGGACGCTACAGCCGCTGCTGGTCCGCGTATTGGTCGCGGTGGCATGACGGATCAAGTGTCTTAAAAAATTGACATTTAAGATAGTCTAATTAAACTGACAGTTAGCTGGGTGCCGTTTCTGTGCCCGACCCTGACGAGGAATCCTGTGTTGAGTCTCGAGACGACTGCGGTGGTTTTTGAACATCCCGGACAGCTGGCGCTGCAACAGATCGGTCTCGCATCGCCGGATACCGGGGACTGCGTGGTCGACATCGAGTGGAGTGGCATCAGCACCGGGACGGAACGGTTGCTGTGGCTGGGTCGTATGCCCGACTTCCCCGGCATGGGTTACCCGCTGGTGCCTGGCTATGAATCCGTCGGTCGTGTCGTCGACGCAGGGTCGGCGACGGCGCTGGTCGCGGGCGAACGCGTGTTCGTTCCCGGTTCGCGCGGCTTCCGTGGCGTGCGCGGGCTGTTCGGCGGCGCCGCCGCCCGCGTCGTGGCGCCCGCCGAACGCCTGACCCCGATCGGTGATGCGCTGGCCGAGGAGGGTGTGCTGCTCGCGCTCGCTGCGACCGCTTATCACGCCCTGGCGCCCTCCGGGCGACCAGTGCTGCCGGAACTGCTTGTCGGTCACGGCGTGCTCGGCAGACTGATCGCGCGCCTGGTCCTCGCACTCGATGGCCCACCGCTTACCGTATGGGAGCGCAACCCCGCCCGGCGTAACGCAAACGAGGGCTACCGTGTGATCGACCCGGCGGACGATGCGCGGCGCGATTATCAGGTGATCTGCGACGTCAGCGGCGACGGCGCGATCTTCGACCCGCTGATTTCGCGTCTCGCCCGCGGCGGCCTGCTGGTGCTCGCCGGTTTTTACGAGCAGCCGGTCTCGTTCGATTTCCCACCGGCTTTCATGCGGGAGGTCCGGCTGCAGGTGGCGGCGGAGTGGCGGCCGGAAGATCTGCAGGCGGTGCTCAGGCTGCTACGCAGCGAGCGCCTCTCGCTCGACGGCCTGATTACCCACCGCGTACACGCAACGCAGGCGGCTGCTGCGTACCGCACCGCATTCGAAGATGCCGACTGTCTGAAAATGATCCTCGACTGGAGATCCTGCCAATGACGCCTTCCCACGTGACGTCCGCCACCTCCGCGCCACGGCCGGAGACCGCGGTCGATGCCAACACCGAAGTCGCGATTAACACCGATGCGTTGGCCAGATCGCCGGCCGCAGCAAAGACCCAGATCATTGCAATCTACGGCAAGGGTGGCATCGGCAAGAGTTTCACGCTGGCCAACCTGTCTTACATGATGGCGCAGCAGGGCAAGAAGGTCCTGCTCATCGGCTGCGACCCGAAGAGCGATACGACGTCACTGCTGTTCGGCGGCAAGAGTTGCCCGACGATCATCGAAACGTCTTCCCGGAAAAAGGCCGCCGGCGAAGAAGTCGCCATCGGCGACGTCTGCTTCAAGCGCGACGGTGTCTATGCCATGGAGCTGGGTGGTCCGGAGGTAGGGAGAGGCTGCGGTGGTCGCGGGATCATCCACGGTTTCGAGTTGCTCGAGAAGCTTGGCTTCCACAACTGGGATTTCGACTACGTCCTGCTGGATTTCCTCGGCGACGTAGTCTGCGGAGGCTTCGGTCTGCCGATCGCGCGCGACATGTGCCAGAAGGTCATCGTCGTCGCCTCGCACGACCTGCAATCGCTCTACGTGGCAAACAATGTCTGTTCGGCCGTCCAGTATTTCCGCAAGCT
>CBDTXT010000309.1:0-4283 GCA_965364465.1 uncultured Chromatiaceae bacterium | reverse complement strand
CTGCGTCCTCCTGCGTCATCGGGGCCGCAAAATAACGGCCCAGGGCCTGGTCGCAACCCGCACGTCGAAGGAAGTCGAGTTGCGACTCGCGTTCAACGCCCGGGGCAATGGTCTGCAGGCCCAGTCGCTTGGCCATCGCGATTGCGGCCCTGATTATCCCGGCATCGTCAGCGTCGCTCGTGGCACGCCGCACCAGGGCCGGATCGATCTTCAGCGCCTGGAACGGTAACTTCTTCAACAGGCTGATCGAACAGGGTCCGTCACCAAAGCCGGCGACCATGATACCGACACCGATCTCGCGCAGATTCCGGAGCACCCGGCGAGTCGTATCAGAACCCGCGGCAAGAGCATCCTGCGCGAACTCGAACCCAAGCTGGAACGGGGCAAGGCCATATTCATCGACGACCCTTGCTGTGTCGCCGACCAGCGCGCCGTGTTCGAGCTGTCGCTTGGTCAGCTTGAGAGAGACCTTCAGGTGCGGACGGCCAGCGAGTTGCCACGCCTCGAGCTGCGCGCAGGCCGTGTCGAGCATCCATTGCCCGATGGCCAGAATCGTCCCGTTCTCTTCCGCCAGCGGGATGAATTCTTCCGCGGAGATGTCGCCGAGTGCCGGGTGTGCCCAGTGCGGAAGCACTTCGAACCCGAGCAGGCGCCGGGTATGGACATCCAGGATCGGTGCATAGCACAGGCTCAACTGGCCCTGTTCGAGGGCCGTTCGCAAACCGACCTCGACGGCCAGTCGACGGACGTTCGCCGCATCCATCGCGTTGGTAAAGAATCTGAAGCATCCCCGGCCGGACTGCTTGGCGAGATACATTGCCGCATCCGCATTCTTCGTCAGCGCGGCAAAATCGTCGCCATCGTGCGGATAGATTGCGATTCCAATGCTTGCGCCGACATGCACCGCATTGCCGGCGATCTCGAAGACGGCCTGTAGTTTCCGTATCAATACATCGGCGATGTAGCCCGCATGCGCGACATCCTTCAGAGAGGACAGCACCAGCACGAATTCGTCGCCGCCGAGACGCGCAACCGTGTCGCTTTGCCTCACCGAGGCCTGGATTCGCCGCGCCGCCTCGATCAGAAGCCTGTCACCGACATCGTGACCGAGCGAATCGTTCACCTGCTTGAAGCGATCCAGGTCGAGGAACAGCACGGCGAGAATGACGTCATCACGCCGCGCCAACTCGATTTCGTGTTCGAGACGGTCGCGGAACAACTGGCGGTTGGGTAGCTTCGTCAACGGGTCATAGTAGGCCATGCGTTGGAGCCTCTGCTCGACCGCTTTCTGCTGCGAGGCGTCCTTAAAGATCCCGACGTAATTGGTGACCTGCCCCCTGTCGTCCTTTATCGCATTGATGGTCAGCCATTGCGGGAACGTCTCGCCATTCTTGCGACGGTCCCACAACTCCCCCGACCAGCGGCCGGTGGTTTCCAGACTTTCCCACATCGCGCGATAGAAGGCAGCGTCGTGCCAGCCTGACTTCGCAATCATCGGGCTGCCGCCGACCACCTCTTCGCGGCTGAAACCCATGACCTCGAGATACGCCGGATTGACATCGACGATCTTCGTTGTCGCATCGGTTATCAGGATCGGATCCCCGGCCCCACGAAACACCTGATCCGCGAGGCGCAGGCGCTGCACGAGCGCCTTCTCCTCTGTCACGTCACGTGCCACACCCAGATAGCCGGTGACCATGCCGTCGGCGCCGAACAGCGCCGTCACCGAAAGACTGACCAGTAGCCGGGCGCCGTCCTTGCGAATGTAAGTCCATTCGTTTTCGTCAGCTTCACCTTGGCGGGCCTTGGCCACGAAGACCTCGAAGCCCGGCGCGATATCACGGCCGAGTTCCTCGCTGAGCCGGACCGCGCGTTCCGCGATCTCTTCGCTGTCGTGGATCAGTGCCGGCGTCTCTTTACCCGTCAGCTCCGCCGCGCGGTAGCCGAGCATACGCTCGGCGCCGGCGCTGAACGACTGGATGACACCGACGGCATCGGTCGAGATGATGGAGGAGTTTGCGCTGTCGATAATGGCGCGCTTGAGTTCCTCGCTGTCGCGCAACGCGGCCTCGTCGGCGACTATCCTGTCCAGTAGACGATCTACCGAGTGGGCCAGGTTCGCGATTTCGTCGTGACCGATGAGGCCTGTGCGCCCTCTGCGCTCACCGCCGGCGAACAGGTCGAGCGTCGAGACGATACGCGTGACGCGCAACGTGATCAGCCGGTGTGCCATCAGCAGCACCAGCAAAGCGGCGAGCATGAAACCGATGCCGACGATCTTCGCCTGCCGGAATAGCGCATTCGATGCAGCCTGGTGATGGAGCCGTAAATCGATCTGATGAAAAAGCAGCCCGCAACGGTGTGCGCGCAGCCGGCCAAACACATTCGGATCGCAAATGCTGGCGTAACCGCTCAGCAGATTCCCGTCCGCAGAAACCGTGACCTCGCTGACCTTCTTCTGGGTGACCCGTTCGACGATCGCCGGGTCGATGCCATAGCCTGCCGCGCCGATCTGCATCCCCTCCGTACGGTAATTCGTCGAGGCGAGAATCTCGCCCCCCTGGTCGGCCACCAGTGCGACCACCAGATCGGGATCGGAGCCAAATGTGGATATGACCTTCCTGACGCCTTCCCGGTGACGCAACAGCAGGAATCGCTCTACCGTGCCCTGGGTGGCGTTCAAGACCCTGCGCTGCTCATGCAGCAGCGACGCCTTGCGGTCGTCGGTGATGACCTGGCGGCTGGCCAGGTAGGCGACTACCGTGACGAGCAGCAGGAAGCCACCAAGGACCATGGGGAGCATCACTCGCAGCGAGGGCCTTGCCGTGACCATCGTCAACGCCGGATCAGTGTGCTGTCGAGCAGATCGTCGATGGGCTGTCGTTCCCTCAGGAGACCGGCATCGACCAGGGTGTCCTGCAGGCGCGCGAGCGTGTTGGGCAAACGCTGCTCGAGCAGCCGCAGGTTGTCCGCGACATCGGGTAACTCGATGCCATCGTAGCTTGCGACGATGTTCTGCGGCGTCATCTTCAGCCGTCGCGCGGTAAACCGCGCTGCCGCCATCGGCTGACGCTGCATGTAGTCCAATGCTCGAAACCAACCCGCCAGCATTGCACGCAGTCGCCGGCGGTCACGCCCCAGTGTCTCGGCCTGCACCACGAGTACGTCGACGATCTCTCCCGGTATCTCACGGCTGCTGAACAGTTCGCGGGCACCGGCACCTATCAGTTTGGTCTTGACCGGTTCGAAGGTCGCCACCGCATCCACCACACCCGCGCGGAAGGCGCGCAGGTGTGCACTCACGTCGAGGTGGACGACTTCGACATCGGCGAGAGACATATCGTTCTCTTGCAGGGCCCGAGTAAGGATATAAGCCCCAAGCGCCGTGCTCTCGACGCCGATGCGCCGACCCTTGAGGTCGGCGAAGCGCTCGATGCCCGGTTTCGCAAGGATCACGTCGGCGCCCGCCGACACGTCGAGCACCGCCACGACCTTGAGAGGAATACCTGCCTCGCGCAGTGTCAGCACCTCGTCCAGGGTCAGCGCTGCGGCCTCGAGGGTGTGGTTGCGGAAGGCCCGAATCACCTCGGTAGCCGAAGGATACTCCACCAGACGGATATTCAGCTCGCCGCGCCAGTCTTCGCGCTCGGCGGCGAGGTAGAGCGGCTCGTAGCCGGGCCACACGTTGGTACCGATCCGCAGCAGCTGGGACGACAGCCCGGACGGCGACCAGGCTAGGCAGAGAATCAGCAGCAGGTATGCGAGAGGCAGGTGCGTTGGCATGCCGGCGGTCGTCGATTGATGGCCAAACGCGTCGGTTACCGGTGAACGTCGCCAGCCACCAGTCGCAACGACCCGCGGGTGCCGATCCGTTGCGGCGACGGATATGAGACGCGCATGGTGACGTCTATCGACCCGACGCTAGGAATCTTGAGCATGTTTGTTGACTGCGGCTCGGCGACCCTTCGTTCGCCCCCAGGGACGCTCCGGCGTCACGTCACGCCCCGCCCAGGCCGTCGGGCCCCGGGAGCGCGCAGCGTCTGCTCAACGGGACCGCGTCCCGTTCGCGCCAGTCCTCAGCATAATTTTCGCCAGCACGGGCAGATGATCGGAACCCAGGCTCGGACCCTGCCGGCTATCGACCAGGGACCAGTGGGGTGTCACCAGCACATGGTCGATGGGGATCCCTATCATGCCCGACGCAACCGCTGGC
Source organism: uncultured Chromatiaceae bacterium (assembly GCA_965364465.1). Taxonomy (GTDB): domain Bacteria; phylum Pseudomonadota; class Gammaproteobacteria; order Chromatiales; family Chromatiaceae; genus Thiosocius. The sequence goes on along the minus strand of CBDTXT010000309.1, from coordinate 70 downwards.
CAGGACGGCTTGACTCCGGTGGCCCGACGCAGGCCACGATCGGCGAGCCCACTGAACGCGGACGACCAGG
>CBDTXT010000308.1:0-4291 GCA_965364465.1 uncultured Chromatiaceae bacterium | reverse complement strand
CCGCGCAGCACCCGCAGAATGACGGGCGCGGCCCCGCCGGTGCCGACCTGATAGGCGTTGCAGACGCCGCTGTCGCACATCACGCGCCAGTCGCCATGGGTCTCCTCGGCCGCCTCGGCGCGGACACTCTGGTGCGGTGCCGCGATCGCGAGTGCGCTGATCGCCAGGAGCAGACCTGCTTGCCGGTTGGAGGTCATTCCGGGCTCCGCGCGGCCGTCGCAAGCTCGGCGATCATGGCGGCACAATCCGCCTCGCTGCCGACCCACTCGAACTCGGCGTCCGGCGGGACCTGCGCCTTGCCCTTGATCTTGCCGATGGCACCGGCGAGAACCTGATCGATCTGCTCGGCGCTCAGCAGACCCTGATCCTTCGCCGACTCCATGGCAAGGCAGGCCCCTGCCTGCGAGCCGACGACGATGCCGGCGCCCGCGCCCATACCCGCCCCGTAGCCGAGTGCCAGGTATCCGCCAACGGCTCCGCCGATCAGCAGAAAAACGATTGCGATGATTGCAGTCTTCATAAAATATCTCCCAGTTTTGGCGTCCCGGCCACCCAGGGCGGGACATATTTCGTTTCAAAAGACGGTGATCGTCGGGATCATGGGATGTCGTGCGATGCGTTTCGGGAGAAACGGCGCGCGCAAGATACCTCGATGTCGACAACAAGCCCGCACGGGCATCAATTCCCGGCGTCGTCTATCGAGTAGGCTTAACGCTCCGGCAACCACACCCTCCGGGCGCTTACGAATGGGAACAAAGGCTCAGGCGCCTTCAGCGGCAGTCGCCGAGACTCTACCTGTTGGCCTTCCAGCCGGCCTCGTAGCCACGAGCGAAATAGGGCTCGAACCGCGAGTCATAGCCCTCGTGACGCTCGTAGACCATGCTCATGCCCATCTTGCCGTCGTCAGCGCCAGCCTTGTAGCCGTCCTTGTAGTAATCGCACTCGTTGCCCTTGATGTCCGAGGGGCACGCATCGCTTGCCTGCGACCGGGTGCCCGTGTCCGTGGCGCACGCGGTAAACGCCAGCGCCAGTGCACCGGCGATGAGGGTGTGATGAATCACTTTACTATTGATCATTGCTGTTTCCTCGTTGTTGATTCTTCGGTTTCTGATTCGCGTCCAACAAGCAGAGGGTGTCGGATCTTGCTGTCAGGGATTTCGCATATCTTCGTCGTTGACGGTTGGCGTCGCTGTTGCTCGGCACTCTCGCGAGCCGCCGCGCGGTCGGGCAGCCGAAACAATCACTCGAATCGGCCCGCCCAGGCGCAGATGCTACCACCGAGAATCGGGCGGGCGCCTGTCCGTAGCCGTTTGAGATGTCTCGACCGTTTCTCTGCTGACAATCACGCTTGCAGATAGTCGGCCGATGATTCCGGACCAACCCCGCGAAAGCGGGGTTGGTCCGAACGGTTGGATGAAATGCACTGCGGCTTGGTCGAATCGTACAAGGGGCCATCGTTCACTTCGTGGTTCTCGGCAGCGCCGAGGGGAAGGCACGGAAGTCTGTAGGGTGCGGTGACGCAGTAACCGCACCGTTGTCGCGGTTGCCGACGCCGGTGCGGTGCGGTTCGTACCTCACCGCACCCTAGGTGCTTTCAGGCCCTACAGCGTAGGGAAACACACGATCGCGTGGCTGATGTCCTTCGCGGAGGCCGTGCCGTACAGGCCGGCCGTGGGTGCGACCCACACATCATTGACACGAGCCGACTTCAGGATCAAAGCCGAGGCGTCGGCTTCAAGGTTCCACACCGAGCCGAAATCATCCGCGACTTCGAACTTGGAGCACTCTCCATAACCCAGCCTCTCCCAAAACCTTGGCTTGTTCGCCTCAGAGGTCGCACGCTTGCTCTCATCCGGGTTGCGGTCCACTGTGCCGACGTCGCCGTGCGGTGTGGCCGTGGCCGATCCCGATGCGCTGGCCTCACCGGAGGCGTCCACCCCCACCACGAACTCGTAAGTCGTGCCGTTTTTCAGCCCGGTGACGGTCGTGGTGGTCGTGTCGGGATTGTCGATGGTCTGGGTGCCGAGGTATTCGTCCGTACCCGCGACGCGCCACAGGATCGTGTAGTCGAGAAACTCACGTCCGCCCAGGTCTGGAAGGTTCCACGACAGCGCAACCTGCCGGTCACCCGGTACGGCCGTCACCTCGGGCGCGTCGATCTCACCAAAGGGCGTGGCTGTGACGACATTGCTCCACGGCAGCGCGACCGTATCCACCGCACGTACCGCAAACCAGTAGGCCGTGCCGTTTGTCAGGCTGGTGATCGTTGTCTCCAGCTCGTCGGGGCCGGCAACGCTGGTCAGCACCTGGTTAGGCCCACTGCACTCGTCAATCGTACCGGGGTCGGGTAGCTCACCGGTTACCTCGGCATCACAAACTTCGTAGCCGTTAATTGGACCACCGCTTTCCGGTGGCTGGGTCTTGGACCAACCCAAGTCAACCGACTTGTCATCTGTACCTGCCACCGTCAGATGTGGTGCCAGGGTCAACTGCACCGCGCCAATATCGCGTTTTTCGTTGCCATCCTCACGGGGATTTCCGAGGGGATCCAATTCGATACAGTCGCCGTCGATGGGGTTGAGTACACATCCATCGTCAATAACGTCGATGAGCACGCCCGGGACCAGCGGTGTTGCCCATACGGCTGCGCTGCTGAAGAACAATTCCGTGCGAAGGGCCGGGGAACCGGTAAGCAGGTCTTTTTGATCGGTAGCCCGCTTCAGCGCCTCGGCATCTTGTTGTGTTGTGGGCTGTATCCAGGTGTGTACATCGGCGCTGAAGCCTGTGCCATCGTCGGGATCCAATAGCTTTCCAGTATCGCCACCCGGAGGCTCATTAAAGAAGTTCACACCGACCGCGGACTGGATGAAGTTGATCTCCCCGGCACCGGGGTTACGATAGATCCACCCGAGGCTGTCGTTTTGCCGGCATGTAAAATCGCAAGTAAGCTGCGGAAGCAAAAGAGTCGACGCCCGAATTTCCATAGGCTCGGTGCTCACATTGATAAACTGATCTCCTGCGTCCAGTTGTGAAAAGGACGTGGCCGGTGCCCAGATAGTATTGACGATCTCTGTCGTGGCTTCACCAGCAACAATGGCACCGCCGGCGTCATCGAAAATAGAGCTGACGACGTTGACCGCGCTTCCCGGCTTCCCAGACCAGTAAATGGCGTTGCCCTGCCCAACACGAAAGAAATCCGAATCCTCAATAATAAGATCACCACCCACCGGATCGAAGGTGTCGTTGCTGATCGCACCTTCGAAAAGACCAGGACCTGAAGGCTCTGAAAAGTTAAGTATGGTGTTCCAACTGGTACGAAGCGCGCTGAAATTTGCACCCTCTTTACCGAGTATTGCTGGTGTGCGACAACTTATTACATGCGAGATGATTCTGTCCAACGAAGCGTCTTCCAGAACTAGCGATGCGTTTTTCTCAATTCGCGCCACGCTGTTGAGTTCGAATAGGTCTAGACCGCGCACAGTGACGCTGATGGCCGAGTTGTCCTGGTTTGGCCGCCCGACCTTGATGAAGCCTGGCGTACTCGTTACCAGGATGGTAGGGGCCTCGGGGCAGTCATTCAGCGGCGTGATGTCCCCAGAAGTATCGATCCACTGGAGCTTTCCCACCAATCGGGCACCGTTGCCCTCGAAGGTCACCGACTCGGTCGCCTGGAGAATAAAGTAATCCCTATTGCTTATTGACTTAGTGGGGCAGTCGTCGACTTTGATCTGCAGGTTCTCCCTGAAGGAAATGGTGTCCTCACCGGGGTTGTCGTTGGCCTTGCTCATGGCCTCGCTGATACTGCCCATTCCCTCGCACTCGGTGCTCGTGACGGTGTAGATCTCGGCCGCGACCGGATGCGCGGTCAGGAGGGTGGCCAAGGCCACCAAGAAAACGGACATGGTCAACGCGACAATGCCCGCGGGTCGGCTTTCAGATCGATGCATAGTGTTACCTCGGTTTCTTCTCGCTTGAGTGGTGGACCTGGTCTTCGGAATCGGGCGGTAAAAAGGTCGGTGCTGGCGGCGCCGAAAACAGAACGGTAAACGTCGGGTTTCTAAACAATGCGTTATCGTTCGGCGCTGATGCCCGGCCACGAACTGAATCGACGCGCTGCACTCAACAGGGACCTTGCGTGCATGGTTGGTGATTCCCTTGGCATGCGGTTGCCGATTGAGCGATCGACCAGGTCAAATCGGTGCTCTGCGCGACGACCAACACGTGTTTTAAAACTGAGCGACAGCACGCGTCGCGAAGCTGCCGGCGGGAACGTCGTCGATCACCGCGACGG
>CBDTXT010000307.1:0-4298 GCA_965364465.1 uncultured Chromatiaceae bacterium | reverse complement strand
ACCCGACGATCACCGTTAAGTAAGTGCCATTGGGTTTAAACCGGAGGTTTCGATCGACCATGAACGATCACATCATCGCCATCGACCAGGGCACCACCAGCTCGCGGGCCATCGTGTTCGACCGACACTTGCGGATGCTGGCCACCAGCCAACAGGAATTCCCGCAACACTTTCCGGATTCGGGCTGGGTCGAGCACGAACCGGATGATATCTGGAACAGCACCGTCGCAACGGTGCGCAAAGCGCTGGAGGACGCCAGCCTGTCGGCCAAGGATATCGCCGCCATCGGTATCACCAATCAGCGCGAGACCACACTGATCTGGGACCGCGAGACAGGCCAGCCGATACACCGTGCGATCGTATGGCAGGACCGGCGTACCGCACCACAGTGCGATGAGCTGAAGGCGCGGGGCCTCGCGCCCAGGTTCAGCGAGAAGACCGGGCTCCTGCTCGACCCCTATTTCTCGGGCACCAAGATCGCCTGGCTGCTGAACAAGGTGCCGGGTGCGCGGGCGCGCGCCGAGGCCGGGAAACTGGCCTTCGGGACGGTGGACTGCTTCCTGCTCTGGCGGCTCACCGGCGGAAGGGTCCACGCGACGGATGCCACCAACGCCTCGCGCACCCTGCTCTACAACATCCGCGACAATGCCTGGGACGACGAACTGTGCGGTATCCTCGACATCCCCGCCGCCCTGCTACCCGAGGTCAAGGACTGCGCAGACGAGTTCGGCGAGACGACGCCCGAGCTGTTCGGCTCGGCGATTCCGATCCGCGGCATCGCCGGCGACCAGCAGGCCGCACTGATCGGCCAGGCCTGTTTCCGGCGCGGAATGATCAAGTCCACCTATGGGACCGGATGCTTCGCCGTACTCAACACCGGCGACGAGCTGGTGCGATCGCAGAACCAGCTGGTCAGCACGATCGGCTATCGCCTGCGCGGCAAGACCAGCTATGCGCTGGAGGGCTCGATATTCGTCGCCGGGGCGGCGGTCCAGTGGCTGCGCGACCAACTCGGCATCATTGACAGCGCGCCGCAATCGGGCCCGATGGCCGCCGAAGCGGATCCCAATCAGCAGGTATACCTGGTGCCCGCTTTCGTCGGCCTGGGTGCTCCCTACTGGGACGCACAGGCGCGCGGCGCGATCTACGGGGTCACGCGCGGCACCGGACCCAAGGAGATCGCCAGGGCGGCGTTGGAATCGGTCTGCTATCAGACCCTGGATTTGCTCGAGGCCATGCGGGCCGACTACTCGGAATCAGCGGATGCGGCCTTGCGCGTAGACGGTGGCATGGTGGCCTCGGATTGGACCATGCAACGGCTGGCCGACATTCTCGACCGCCCGGTGAACCGTCCCGAAGTGATGGAGACCACGGCGCTCGGCGCGGCGTGGCTCGCAGGCATGCACGCCGGCGTGTACCCGGACGAAGACGGCTTCGCAGCGGCCTGGAAGCTGGACACCTGCTTCGAACCCGACATGCCGCCCGTTACCCGGCGGCAACTGGTCGCCGGCTGGCGCGACGCGGTGCGCCGCACGCTGAGCTGACAGGGCCTCGACCTAGCGGGGCCTATTCGGAGGCTGCCCTGTGTCGCTTGATCCCAATACCGGTTTGATATGACCGGCGAGCGTTTTCGCAGGTCATGCCCGTCCAACGCTGCGCGATGGCGCGAGTTTCCTCACGGTCGCGGCAGACAACGGAAACTCAGGGGCTGCAACGCGTCGAAGCTGGGGTAACAAATAGCGCCGACCTGGGACACGCGGCCAACGCGGAGCAGGCGCGATCCGCTGTCGCAAGACAGCTGTGCCGGGCCCGCTGCGCGGGTCGTCAAACAATCCCTGCGGCGTCGCCGGCGGCATTGGAGTCGTCGGGCCGCAGCCTACCGCGGAGCCCGTCGCCACGCGGTCTAAAGCGGCCTACCAACGCCAACCGCGGAACATCGCGTGACACGAATGGCAATTCGCATTCAACCGCGTGTAGGCCGGGATCGCCTGCAGCGAGACGAGGTCATCGCTCAGATGGCTCCAGCGACCCATGGCCGGATGGCGCGACGTCATCCACGCGCCCTGTTGCTGGATTTCCTCGCTGGTCGGCGCCTGCTCCAATGCGCCGACGAGATCCTTGGCCGCCTGCTGCGCGCCGTTCGCGTAGCCGCGAAATGCACCAAAGTCACGCCACAGCCACGGCGTCGCGCGCGAACCAGCAACTCGGGTGCCTGGTGCGAAGTTCTTCAGCATGTCGTCGCCGAGCGTAGCCTCGAGTTCGCGCGCGAGGCGGACCGCTTCGTCGCGGTCGAACGCCCGGCGCCCCTCGAACATCGACGCGATGTCCTGCATCGCCCAGCCGTGGTCGCGCATCAGGTTCTGCCGCTCATACGTCACCGCGCCCGAACCATAGGGGCGATACCAGGGATCGCCATACCACCATGCATTCGCGGTGCTGACCAGCATCAGCGCGATCGCGGCGGCGCCCAGCCGAATCTTTGTGCTCATTGCCTTCATAGACCCTCTCCCTGTGCACTCAACGATCTCGCACGCCGGAGCTGCCTAGCAAGAACGGCGCGCCCGTCATCCATATTAACCCTTGCTAATATAATGGCAAGTGGCGCCGAGGGATTATGAGGATCAGCCACTCTGGCCGATGAACAGGGTGACTCATCCAGCCGGTACCGACGCCTTCAAGTCACAAAGGCCAGCTGGGGAGATACGGCGGCCGAGACGGAACGCCAAGCATCCCGAAGCATGGGAATAGGATTTTTCTTGTCGCGATGCAGGGTAATCTTCACGCCGGCTTCACGTTCAGGCAACGAGGACTTCACGTTCGGTTCGCGAAGCTGACGGCTCCCAAGCAAAAATGAGGAGAGCCTTCATCATGATCACGAAAACGAGAACCATGCGCGCCAGCTTCGTTGCCCTCGCGCTGATGCTGCTGTCGACAACGACGCTGGCCGCTAACTACGGCGGCCTTCGAGGTGCCCCCACGATACTGGACAAGCTGGTTGCGACAGACGGGGCCCAGGCCCTAGTCGCCGCGGTGCTGGTCGTCGACGACGCCAAGGCCTTGCCCTTCAGCCTCGCCGAGCTGCTCGGCGACAAACGTGAGGAGGTGGTGTTGCTGGCTCCCACCAACACGGCCTTCGAGAAGCTGTTAAATCTCGACGCCGGGACGCTGGACGGCTTGTCGATCGACGATATCCAGCGCGAACTGCCGTTCTTGCTTCCGCCTGAGTTGGGTGTCGAGGACGTTGCAGCTGTTCTGCTGAAGCATGCCGCGCTGCCGCGCAAGGCCAACCGCTTCACGGCGAGCGAGCGTGCCCTGTTGGCGAAGGGGGAGCTCGAAGTCGCCGACGAGTCGGTGTTCCCCGTCAGCATCGGGAATGCCGGCATACGCATCAACTATGAGACCAGCATCATCGAGCCGAATGTGTTCGTGCGCAACGGCGTGATCCACTTCATCGATACCGTTATCACGGACAGCGAGGACTGATTTCGATTGCGGGTATCCGGCCTTGATCCGGCCGGATGCCCGGCGGAGGCCATGCATGCCCGAATGCGTCGGGCTGTTGTCCGGGACCTTGCGTATGAGCCGACCCGACGATGGTCCGCGATGTCGGTCTTGGCACCCAATCCGGCCAGTCGCGAGCAAGCAGTATCAGCCTGCCGGCCGCATCGGCGCTGTCGCATAACGACGGTCTCAACCTGACAATCGTGCCATCACGTGCGTCTTCCGACGAATCCCCTGCCCCGCCTCGGCGCCGCCGATTGCGTCCTACATCGACGCCATTCCCTGAGAGAGCGGGATCCCTGACCGGCCAGACGGTCGCGCTATGGGCGCACGATCAGTTGCGACTCACCGGCTATCTGCTTCATCGCCATAGCGCAGGCCCCTGGGACGCTCTTCAGATGTTGAGAGAAGGTTGCGATAAGCATCTCGGGCAAAAGGCCCCGAGAGCGAGAGAAGACAGTGCCCAGCGGTTCTCAGCACGACCAAACCCGATCGCGGCGGGATCCGGGGCCCTCGGTGAACAACGGGACGGTTCTAACGGTTAGTCGGCCCCTCGGCTGATCGCCGACCCGCATGATGCGATAGGCAAACGCGGGCGCGACCTAGTGACCGCGCCCGTACCCCGGTCACCCTTCGTCGATACCCTCGGTGTGCGGGTTGTGGATAATTTCGTGCAGTCGACTGTTGCTGACAGTCGAACTCAGGACCTCGATGCCCTCGCCCTCGGCGTGAGCGATTTGAGCGTCGTAGTAGGCCTCGGTCGCTTTGATCTGCTTTTCATAAGCGGTCATCGTTTG
>CBDTXT010000306.1:0-4300 GCA_965364465.1 uncultured Chromatiaceae bacterium | reverse complement strand
GCTGCTTGGCCCTATCGCCCCAAAATCCCACATCCCGGTGAGATTTCCGGGCTAAGGCTCGGGCAGGCCCAAGGGGTTTTGCGGATCCACACTATCCATGAAGGGCCGACGACGGTCGCTGTGGGTGAGTTGATAGACCAGACCTACCCAGTTGCCGACCACCGCGTGTGCGGTGTCGCGCCAGGTGTTGTCCAGGCCGAGCGTCAGCAGTTCGTCAGGGAAGACCGGGGCATCCCGGCCAGCCGCGAGCGACGCCTGGAGCCGACCGCGGTACTCACGCAGGATCGCGATGTCGCGCGCGGCGAAGTAATTCTCGACGAAGGGCGGATAGGCCGTGCGTCCGCCGGCCGCATACTGCATGACCTCCCGCTTGTATTCCTTGAGCAGCGAGATGGTGTCGTACTCGGGATGCCCCTGAAAGAAGACGAAGCGAAAACCGTCGGGGCTGGTCGCCAGATGGACACCGACGTCACTTTCGGCCAACACATGCAAGCGGGCCGCTTCGAACTGCGCACGCGAGACGTCGTTCCAACGGGAATGCGGCACGTCGAACCGCGTATTCACATCATTGACCAGCGGGTGCAGCTTGTCGACCAAGCGGTGTGAAAAGACGCCCCAGGTCTTGCTCGGCCGTGGGGTGCGCCGCTGTCCGTAGCGAAACTCCAGTACGGCATGGGTCGCCAGACAGCTGCAAAGGCTCGAGGTCACGTGTTCGTAGGCCCAGTCAATCACCTGGATCAGCGGCTGCCAGAAGGGTTGCGTCGAGAGTGAGGGTCCGACGACGTTGGCGCCGGTGATGATCAGCGCGTCCAGGCCCTGCTCTCGAATCTGCTCGAAGGTGTCGTAGTAGCGGCCGATGTGTTCGCGCGCGGCCTGACCGCGCTCCAACGCCGGCAGCGTGAAAGGATGCATATAGAACTGTGCAATCGGGTTGCTCTCGCCGACGAGGCGGAAGAACTGGCGCTCGGTCGCGGCCAGCGCCTTGTCCGGCATCATGTTGAGCAGACCGATATGCAGCTCACGTATGTCCTGGTGCAGTGCCCGATCGGGCGGGAGCACGTTTACGCCTTCGTCGCGCAGTCGCTGGAAGGTCGGCAGTGCATTGTGGGCAACAATCGGCATGGTCTTATTGGCTTCGGGCTATCGCACGCTCCAGCAGTTGCAGAAAGTCCTGCTCATCGCGCACCAGCGCGACCTCGCGTGAGGTCACAGTGTAGCCCTGCCGAGCGATCTCTTCATAACGCGGCACCCGCGCGTGAAAAAGACGCGGAAACACCCAACGGGTGAACGCATCGGGATCCATCTCAGCCGCATATTGCAGCCCGTTCTCCCCGAGGTAGACATCGAGCTGCTCCAGCAGGAAGTCGGGACGGTAATACAGGGGCTTCGGATCACTCTGGGCGCGGGCGATCAGCTTCTGCTCCTCCTCCTGATCTGTCACCTGGATATAGAGCATCAGCGTATGCTCGATCAGCAGATCAATCACACTGGGCTCGTCGAGTTCACACAGCGATCCACCGACATCATTGATGAAGTGATCATAGCCGTAGATCTTCTGTCCTTTCGCAATGAAAGCCGGTACGTCGTGCATCGCGGCGATTTCGGCATCCCGGTACTGCGCCTGGCGGCGCTGGAAATCGTCCAGCGGGACCCCCCCCATCTCCGGGTTACCGAGCTTGCCGACGAACGACAGCACCGGGCCGAGATCTGAGACCTTGATGTTGTTGCGGATGTAGATCCAGTCGTTGCGCAGCAGTTCACTGAGGAACGGCACCTGCATCGCCTGACCCTTGATCAGATCCAGGATGTCCTCGTCCAGGTAGCGGGTGCCGATACGGTAGTCGCCCGAGTAGTGGTACCAGTTGTGCTTACGCAGCATCTCGGAAATGTGAGTCTTGCCGACCCCGGACATACCGAGCAGCGTGATCTTCTTGCTCTTCCAGTTTCGGAATTCCCCAACGGTGAACTTCACGGCTTGCTCCGTCGCATCGACTCGAGCCAGACATTATCCGCTATATGGGTCCGCGGTGGGAATCGTTCCCACCGGTACCCGTGGATGCCACTGCGCGGCTCTATACTGACGTTTTGCAAATACGCGGCGCGCACCATGGGCGGACGCAATCTCGCGATCCTGGTCTATTGCACCGGCGTCGGCTTCGCCGTGCTGTATGCGACACAGCCGTTGCTGCCGCTGCTCGCCGATCAATGGGGCAGGCCGGTCGCCGACACCGCGCTGCTGACGACGGCGACCATGGTGCCGTTGGCACTGGGGCCGCTGCTCTATGGCTATGTACTGGAGCACATCTCGACCAAACTGATGCTGGTGGCCGGATTTTCGGTCCTCACGCTGACCCAGCTCGCGATCGGACTGGGTCCCGACTACCCGTTGTTCTTCGCGCTGCGCACCGTCCAGGGCATGATGCTGCCGGCAGTCTTCACCGCGCTGATGACCTACAGTTCCGCGGCCGGTGGCCCCGATCGGACGCGCAGGAACATCACCGTTTACATCGCCTCGAGCATCGCCGGGGGTTATCTGGGCCGGGCGTTGACCGGCCTCCTGACCGACCTGCTCGACTGGCGCAGTGCATTGATGTTCTGGGCCTGCGCGGCGCTGCTGGCGACCTACCTGGCTACCCGACTCGCATCCGACCCACGCCTGCGCTTGGGCCGGGTAAGACTGGCCGAGATCCGTGAGCTGGCGCGCCGGCCGGTCTACGCGGAGGGGCTGCTCAGTGCCTTCCTGTTGTTCTTCGTGTTCGCCGCGGTACTCAACTTCCTGCCGTTCCACATGCGAGACAACGATCCCGCGATCTCGCAAGGGGCAATCGGCCTCGTCTACACCGGTTACCTGGTCGGCATCCTGATCGCATTGGCGTCACTGCACCTGATCCGGCTGTTCGGCGGCGAGCGCCGGACCCTGGTCGCCGGAAGCCTGGTCTACCTCGCAGGGACCGCAGGCTTTGCGTTGCCGGGCAACCAATGGGCCTATGTCACGATGCTGGTGTTTGCGGCCGGCATGTTCACCTTGCACAGCGTCCTGTCGGCCTTTCTCAACCACCTGGAGACGAAGCGCAAGGGGCTGGTCAACGGGCTCTACGTGTCCGCCTACTATGGCGGCGGCGCCCTCGGCTCCTATTTTCCCGGATTTCTCTACCAGAAATTCGGCTGGACCACGTTTATCCTGTTTTTGATAACGCTGCTGGGTGGCCTCACCTGGCTCAGCTTGGCGCTGAGGCATGCCGCCGGCGCGGAGACACAGGAACCGGACTAGACGCATGCGCTGGCGCAACAACGCAAATGGCTACGGCCTGATCCAGATCACCCTGCATTGGGTCGTGGCGGCGCTGGTCGCGGTGCTGCTGCCACTCGGCCTGTGGATGACCGGGCTCGACTACTACGACCCCTGGTACAGGAAGGGCCCGGATCTGCATCGCGCCATCGGCGTGATCCTGGCCTTGCTGCTGGTGCTGCGCCTGACCTTGCGTCTCAGCCAGGTCAGGCCGCGGGCGCTGACTCGGCCCGGTTGGGAGACCCGTCTCGCCGGCAGCGCGCACTTCCTGCTGTATGCACTGCCGCTGGCGCTGGTGATCAGCGGCTACCTGATCTCCACCGCAGACGGCCGGTCCGTCGAGGTGTTCGGCTGGTTCGAGGTGCCGGCCACGCTGCATGGCCTCGAAGGCCAGGAAGACATCGCTGGCGACGTCCACTTCGCGCTCGCAATGGCGCTGCTGGCGGTCGTCGCGCTACACCTGCTAGCCGCGCTGCGTCACCACCTGTTCCTGAAGGACGCGACCTTGCGCCGTATGCTTTCGCCGCGTCTCCACCCGTCCGACTGAAGGAGGAATCATGAAAAGACCCCTGCACCTGACACTCGCTGCGAGCCTTGCGCTGCTGGCGAGCGGCGCCGTCCAGGCGGCCGACTACCTGATCGACACGAAAGGCGCACACGCGTTCATCCAGTTCCATATCAAGCACCTGGGCTACAGCTGGCTAGTGGGCCGATTCAACCGCTTCGGCGGCGAGTTCAGCTACGACGAGGCCAACCCGGAGGCGGCGAAGGTGGCCGTGACGATCGAAACCGCGAGCATCGACTCCAATCATGCAGAGCGCGACAAGCATCTGCGCGATGAGGACTTTCTCGACGTCGACAGGTATCCGGAGGCACGCTTCGTCAGCACCGCGTACCGCGACCTCGGAGACGGCAAGGGCGAACTCGTCGGGGACCTGACGCTGCACGGCGTCACCCGACCACTGACGATCGAGGTCACCCACATCGGGGCCGGAGACGATCCCTGGGGCG
>CBDTXT010000305.1:0-4301 GCA_965364465.1 uncultured Chromatiaceae bacterium | reverse complement strand
GGTGTTCGAGAAACCGTCCAACCAGGAGGTCGTCAATCTGGCGCTGGACTTCGTGGCCGACTATTTCTCCGCCGCGCGCCCGGAGGGCGGCGTCGATGCGACACTCGGGGACCTTCAGACCGAGGCCGCCGACTGGGTTTCGGCATCGTCCGCCGCCCAGGCCCTGGTCGGTCTCGACGGCGTCGAGGCGGCACATCTGAAGGCGCTGCGCGTGCTATCCGGCCTCAGTTACGGCGTGGTGCGCCCGGTCTTTCGCGACAGCACCGCGATCGGCAGCCTGATGCGTCGCAAGCTTCAGCCGGTCTTGACGCCGCTGCTCGGCGAACTCGCGGTCCTGCGCGCCGGTCGGGGCTGATCCGCCAGGACCCGGTCAGCGGCGGTCGCCGCTGTCTGGCAGACGCAATACATAGCCTGCAATAACTTGGGTCTATGCGCCTATTTTTCCCGGCTATACTCCGTTCGAGATACCCCATTGGGGATAAGCAACAGGAGAAGCCATGGATCGCCTGCTCAGTATTTCTCAGGCCGCCCGGATGGTGGGTGTGCCACGACGCCTGTTACAGCAACACATCCAAGAGGGCAGGATCGAGGCCTTCGAGGGCCATATTCGGATGTCCGAACTGCACAAGGCCTACCCGGAGGCCGATTCCGACCGCTCGGGCATGCTGGAGAAGGTTCACCGGATTCGGGAGGCCGCGGTGTTCAAGACGACGCGCGACTTCAGCCCCGACGTCGACCGGATGTCCAGCGAGCTGCAGCGCGCACGGGTCGAGGTGGCGCGGCTGCAGGACGAGCTCGAAGGCTATCGCCGGCTCACGCTCGAGACAGAGCAGCGTCTGCTCGAGTTGCAGGAGCGCTGCGATGCACGCCAGGCCATGATGTTGGGAACGCTGGTCGGTTGGTTCATGAACCAGCTCAAGCTGCGCGAGAAGAAGTAGGCCGGTTTCACGGGGCGGCTCAGCACTTGGCCTCGACGCCGACTGGCGTTAGGGTCAGTGGGCCATGTCGTATCAGATTACCGTCAGGCCTTCCGGCCACAGCTTCGAGGCAGAACCGAGCGAGACCCTGCTGCAGGCCGGTTTGCGTGCCGGACTGAACCTCAATCACGGCTGCGCCAACGGCAGTTGCGGGGAGTGCCGGGCGCGCATCGTGACGGGCAAGGTCGCACCCCATGGGCACGCGGATTATGCCTTCGGTGAGCTCGAAAGGCAGCACGGCTGGATCCTGATGTGCAGCTGCCGGGCCGTCGGGGACGTGGTGCTCGAGGCGATCGAGCCCGGAAGTGCGGCGGAGATCCCGATGCAGCGGGTTGCGGCCAGGGTCAGCCGGGTCGAGTTGCTGCAGGACGACGTGGTGCAGATCACGGTGCGGACACCGCGCAGCGCCGGACTGCACTTCCTTGCCGGACAGAGTGCAGCACTGACGTTCGACGGCGTACCCCCGGCGGTGCTGCCGATCGCCAGTTGCCCCTGTGACAGCGTGCAACTGCGCTTCCACCTGCGCCGGCGTGACGGCGACCCGTTCAGTGATTTCGTCTTCGACGAGCTGCGCCGCGGGCAGGACGTGATGCTGCACGGACCGAAGGGCGATTTCACGCTGGACGAGGAGTCGACCCGGCCGCTGGTCTTTATCGCCTGGGAGGGTGGCTTCGCCCCGGTTGCCGGGTTGATCGACCACGCGATCCAGAAGGACGAGAATCGCTCGATCGACCTTTACTGGCTGTCGGCGTTCCCGCGCGGCCACTACCTTTCCAATTCCTGCCGCGCCTGGCGCGACGTACTCGACGACTTCCGCTATCACTCGATCGACATCGCGCCGGCCGGCAGTGAGCGCATCGAACCGGTGATCGAACGCATCGTGCGCGTGCACAGCCTGCTGGCTGACCATGACTATTATCTGGCGCTGCCCGATGCCGAGCTGCGCTTTGCTCGCGGTCTGTTGAGCGCCGCCGACGTACCGAACGCGCAGATCAGAAGCACCCAGGTGTCCAAGCCCTGAGCGAAGCGCGACGTCAGCCGACCACGTCGAGTTCGCGGCGACGGAAATGGGCGCCGCGGCTGCCGGCGAGCCGCGCGCAGGCGGCGACATCCACCCCCTCCAGGCCGTCGATAGCGGTCGCAGTCACCTCGGCGACATGTCGCGGTGCGCGCTCGAGGAAATCCAGCATCGCGTCATAGGAGCCGGCGAGCGTGGGGCGGCAGTGCCGATCGTAGATGTCGCGCTGCTGCGCATTCATCGAGATCGACAGCGCGTCGACGCAGTCGGCCATCTCGGGCAGCACGTCACGTTTGTGCACCAGGTTCGCGAGGCCGTCGCTGTTCACGCGGACGCGGCCACCCTGCATTCGGATGTGCCGTGCAGTCTCCAGCAGGACCTTGAGACGCAGCGTCGGCTCACCGAACCCGCAGAACACCACCTCGCGATAGCGTGCCGGTTCACCGATCGCGGCCAGGATCTGCGCCTGCGTTGGCCGCTGCCGGAGGGTCAGGTCGTAGCCGTGCACGCGGTGCGAGCCGTTGTGTTTGGGGCAGAAGGCGCAGCGCAGCGTGCAGCGGTCGGTGATGTTCAGATAAAGCCGCTCGCCGATTTCGTAGCTGATGGTCTGTGGGTGCATCGTGGCCTGCATCGCGTCGCCGTGGTTCAGCTCAAGCTTATCCCCCGCAGGGGCTGCGCGCTTGACCGTGATCAAGACGACTGCTCAAGGTCGCGGCCGACGACATGGACAGCCGTGCCCGGGCCACCCGGCGATCGCTCACGCCTGTGCACCCTCTGCTGCGGGCCAGGTTTTCACCTTCGACCCTCGATCAGTTCGCGGGTGGTCATTTCGCTGAACCTCGCACGGTTGTCCTCGATCACCTGCGCAAACCTGTCCCTGTAGAGCGTGGCAAGCTCGTCTGCTATGCGCTCGCGTTCGACGTCGATTGCTGCGCGTATCTCAAGTTCGAACGCGTCGCGGTTGAAGTACTCGTCGATCTCTATCACGACCTTGTCGGTCGCGAACCAGGCCGCCACCGCGGCGGCAACGCCGCCGACCGGTGCGCAGATCCAGGCGGCGGGGCCGCACAGCAGCCCGGCCGCGGCACCGCCGGCGGCGCTGCCACCGACCCCGGTCGCCTTGATCGCGGTCTTGCCGGCGGCCTTCGCGCCCAGTTTGGTCGCCGCCTTCGCGCTGACCGTCTTGGCCAGCATCGCCGCGACGGCGCCGCCGCCAATCGCGGCACTGGCGCCCTTGAGCATCACCTCACCGGTGCCGAAGCGCTTCTGTGCGTCCTCCAGCGTGAGCGTGCCGACGCTGGCCAGCAGTCCCAGTTCGGCCTCGTTCATGTCGACGTGCTCCTCGAGCTTTCGCTGCATCTGCTCGAGCAGGCCGCCGAGCAGCCGTTCGCCGTCGTTGCCGATGGCCGCGACTGCCGCGTCCAGGTGCTGCTCGAAACCGGATTCATCGAACACTATGCGTTGAAAGTCGCTGCCGACCCGGTCGGACAGCGCTGCCGCCAGCTCGGTGTACTCGCCGACCACCGAGTAGTGAAAGTCCAGGAAAACGGGCAGACGGTCGTAGACCGGCACGAAGGCCTGATCGACCCGGGATGCGATGCGTTGCGCCATGTCGCGCGTGGCCGATTCCAGCGCCGGTTGCAGCTCGCTGAACACCTCGGGCAGCGCCGCGGCCCACTCGCGGTAGAAATCCTCCGAAACCAGCGCCGTCTCTGCGCGGGTTTGCTGAGAAATCCGGGCCAGATGTGTCTGGGCCCTGATTTCCGCGTAGACGTACAACAGCGCAAGGATAAGCAGGGTTGCCCAGAACATGACCCAGAAGAACTCGCCCGGCGTCGCGGCCGATTGCCGCGCAACGTGCCGCGCGCTGCTCATGCGGCCTCCTTGCGCCGGTGCGCATAGTGTATGAGCTGCACGCAGAAACTGCTGTAGGCCCAAAGGCTCAATGAGCCGCTGAGCAGGAATACCAGCCAGGCGATCCAGCGCAGCAGCCGCTGCTCGATTGCCTGCGTGGCCTTGAGGATGGCCCACCAGGCAAAGGCCTCGCCCTCGCGACCGAGACGGACCAGGGTATCGACCGGGACGCATTCCGATGTGACCGACGCGCTCGCGCCCTGTAGTGTTGCGCGCAGTTGGCCGTCGCGGTCCAGGTAGTCCGGCGGTGGCTGCTGCAACTGGACCAGCATCAGCAACGGCAGCATCGTCAGCCCGTTTCTCCGCCCGGTCCAGACCCGCGCGCAGCGCGTCCGGAGGGCCGTGTTCACGCCGAGCCGGCCGCCGGACAGGCGATGCAGCCAGGCGAACAG
>CBDTXT010000304.1:0-4317 GCA_965364465.1 uncultured Chromatiaceae bacterium | reverse complement strand
ATCACGCAGGCTGCAGACCCGGCCCTCGATCAGTCGCAGCGCCGGCCACAGCCCCTCTGCGAGCGACCAGTTGAAGTGCACACCGGCAATGACCTGCATCACCCGGCCATAGCGATAGCCCAGGCCGACCCGATAGACGTGCTTCATACGCCCCGCATTCGAACTGCCGTACTCGGCGATCGGTATGTTCTTTTCGCCGGCGAGTACGCAGGGCATGCTGGTCGCCCACAGTATCTCGTTGTCGAGACGCCGATAGACGTAGGCCTGCAGATCGGCCAGATACTCGAGCGCGTCACCGACCCTCGGCAACGGCGGCGTGATGAACTCAATCAGCGCCTCGGAGTAGTCGGTCGTGATGTCCGGATGGGTCAGCGCGGACCCGAGGGCGCGCGGATGCGGTGTCAGCGCGATGCCGCCCGCGGTAGACACGCGCAGGCTCTCCTTTTCCAGACCGAAGCGGCCATCGCGCAACAGCCCCACGTCGGCCTCGCCGGCAAGCCGGGAGAGCCGGCCCTGGACAGAATCGAACAAGAAGCACCCCCTTGTGAAGACGAAGGCGCGCGATTATAACCCCTTGCGGCGCGCTGCCCACTTGCCCGTTGCGATCGGCGTTCTGCTGGGCCATCATGTGCGCCCATGCAGCGCCGTTCGTTTCTGATTGCCAGTCTGATATCCCCGCTACTTGCACTCTCGGCCGGGCCATCCCGGGCGGACAAGAAGGCGAGTTCGCGCGCCCTGCGCCTGTGGGAACAACTCGACACCCGAAAGCTCAATCTGCGTTCCAAGGCTGCGCTGATCGTGGACCATTTCGGCAATACGCTGTTCGAGCGCCGTCCCGACGAGCCGATGCCGATCGCCTCGGTGACCAAGCTCATGACGGGCATGGTCACGCTCGACGCGGGGCTGCCGATGGACGAGCAGATAGAGATCACGAAGGACGACCGCGACTTGATCCGCCTGACCGGCTCACGACTCAAGTTCGGTTCGCAGTTGACCCGGCGCGAGTTGCTGATCCTGGCCCTGATGGCCTCGGAAAACCGCGCCGCGGCCGCGCTGGGACGGAGCTTCCCGGGTGGCAGCGAAGCTTTCGTCCGGGCGATGAATCGCAAGGCACAGGAACTGGGTATGCACCAGAGCCGCTTTGCCGACCCGGCGGGACTGGACGCGGACAATGTCGCCTCGGCCCAGGACCTGGCGCGCATGGTCTTTGCGGCCATGCACTACCCGGCGATTCGCGAGGCGACTACGCGCACCAGGTTCGAGGTCCGACCTCTTAAAAAGCGCGGCCCCTTGCGCTACGTGAACACCAACCGCCTATTGCGCAGCGACCACTGGAGCATCCAGGTCAGCAAGACCGGCTATATCAATGAGGCCGGGCGGTGCCTGGTCATGCATACCGAGTTCGACGGCACCCCGACGGTCATCGTGCTGCTGAACTCGTTCGGCAAGCTGACACCTTTCGGCGATGCCAACCGGGTACGCAAGTGGATAGAGGCCGGAGTCGATCGGAAGCAACCGAGGCAGGCGTCCACCGGCTGACGCCGCTGCCGACGCGGCGGCGCTCCACCCACCGGGTCCAAGGAATCTAGTTCAGCAGCGCGGTTCGTGGCCGCTCGGCGCGTATATGGTCGGCCAGGATGTTGGCCGATTCCTCGAGCATGATCCGCAGGATCCCCTCCTCGTCCTGATCCTCGTCCGCATCGGCCGCCTTCTCCTCCTCGCCATCCAGCGAGGCCAGAGGGGGCAGGCCACGGAACTGCCGCAGGCTGTTGCGCCGGTCGAGGCGTTGCTGCTCGCGCTGCTCCCATTCGGCACGCCTGACCGACTCGCGCAACGATACCGTCTTGCGCTGTTCCAGCTCGATCAGATCGTCTTCCTCGGCCAGCAGAAACTGGAAGCCGGGGTTGCTGGCCATACGCCGCTCGGATGCGGCGCGCAGTGCGGAGACCGAGGTGTCGCCGAGCCGGTCGTGCGCCGCCGGTTTGATCGCTGCCCAGGGCAGCGCATTCTCGAGCGCCCGCTCGCCATGGTCTGTCGCACCCTTCGCGGTCGGAAACACGATGTCCGGCGTGACGCCGCGGTGCTGGGTGCTGCCACCCTCGACGCGGAAGAACTGGGCCATGGTCAGACGCAGCCGACCGATGTCTTCGCGCGAACGCAGGAACCGTCCCAGGTCGACCAGGGTCTGCACGGTGCCCTTGCCAAACGTCGGTTCACCGATGATCAGGCCGCGACGATAGTCCTGAATCGCCCCGGCGAATATCTCCGAGGCCGACGCGCTGTTCCGGTCCACAAGCACAGCCAACGGCCCCGCGTAGACCTGCGTGGGATCCGGGTCGCGTTCCACCTCGACCTTGCCCGAGGCGTCTTTGACCTGCACGACCGGTCCCTGCTCGATGAACAGCCCTGTCAGCTCGGTCGCTTCCGACAGCGATCCGCCGCCATTGCGCCGCAGGTCGATGATGATCCCGTCGACATTTTCCGCCTGCAACTCGTCGAGCAGCAGGCGCACGTCGCGCGTCGTACTGCGGAAGTCCTCGAGGCCGGCCGCCTGCGCACCGAAATCACGGTAAAAGGCGGGGATCTCGATCACGCCAAGGCGCATGCCAGCGCCGGCTTCGATGATCTCGCTCTTGGCGGCCTTGTCCTCCAGCCGAATCTCGTCGCGCACCAGCGTGACCTCGCGCGTGCGCCCACCCACGCCCTGACTCTTGGGCAGCACGCTCAGACGCACGACGCTGTCCTTCGGACCGCGAATCAGGTCGACCACGTCCTGCAGACGCCAGCCGACCACGTCTTCCATCGTGCCGTCGCCACCCTGCGCGACGCCGACGATCCGGTCACCGCCCTTGAGTTCGCCACTACGCTCCGCCGGGCCGCCCGGCACCGTGCTCTGGATTTCGGTGAACTCGTTGTCGTTGCGCAAAACGGCGCCGATGCCCTGCAACGATAGCCGCATACCGATATCGAAATTTTCCGACAGCCGGGGCGACATGTAGCTGGTGTGCGGTTCGACGCTCAGCGTGAACGAATTGACGAATGCCTGGAACACGTCCTCGGACTCCATTTGCGTGACACGGCGCGCAATGCCCTCGTAGCGGCGCTTGAGCGTCTTGTTGATCTCGGCGTCGTCCTTGCCGGCCAGGCGCAGGGACAGGATGTCGTTCTTGATCCGTTTGCGCCAAAGGTCGTCCAGCGCAGCGCGATCCGGCAGCCAGTCGGCGTCGGTGCGGTCGAACATGTAGCGCTCGTCGCGTTCGAAGTCGAACGCATTCGCGTCGAGCAGCTCGAGTGCGTAGTCGACACGCTCCTCGACCAGCTGGCGGAAACGTCGGAAGATCCGGTACGCGGGATCCAGTTTGCCCCTGCGCAGGCTATCGTCCAGTTTGTCCCGATAGGGCTCGAACTTCGCGATATCCTGGGCAGAGAAAAAGCTGCGGTTCGCGTCCAGCGACTCGAGGTAGCGGTCGAACACGGCCGCCGACATCGCGTCGTCCAGGCTCGGCTTGCGATAGTGGAACTTCTCCATCACCTGCGTGATGATCAGTGCGGTCTGGCGCTGCTGTTCGTTCGCACGCAGGTCGTCGACGGAGACCACCGACGGTTTCGCCAGCACACCGCTGCTGATCAGCAGCGCGGCCAGCAGCGTTATCAGGTTCGAACGGAATTTCATATTAATTGACCTCGTCACGCGCTTGAGCGCGTCCGATGTGCGGGTGCAGATTTCCCGCGTAGCTTACCCACCTTGCCGTATCGGTGCTGCGTGGGCAAGCCGTTAACCCCCGACAATCAAGCTGTTATCTACCGCGTCCAGCGGTCGCCTCAGTCCGAGTACCAGGCGCAGATATTCCGGCGAATGCGGTGCCAACCACCCGTGGCGAATCAGGAAATCGATCACAACCAGATTGCAATTCAGTTTGAACTCGTCAGTTTCTCGCACAATCGCCGCCACCTCGGACAACGGCAGCAGCAGAAATTCCTCCACCTCGCCGTCGGTATTCTGCGGGACAAACTCGTCCGGAAGCTCCAGGTCATAACAGTAAAGCACGTCGCGGCGCAGTCCGCGCGGCGCCACACGGCTGTATGAGACAATGCCGACCGGAACCGCTTTCTTGGCCAGCGCCGCCGGCACCCCGGCCTCCTCCTCGCACTCCTTCACCAGATTCGCCTCGAGGCTCAGCGAATGCGGGAGGCCGCCAGCGACCATATTGTCCAGCGCGCCGGGGAACAGCAGCCGGTCGCGCGCACGCCGGCCCAGCCACATATGAATGCCGTCGGGGCGCCGCACGAAGCCATTCAGATGCTGTCCGAAGGAAC
>CBDTXT010000303.1:0-4319 GCA_965364465.1 uncultured Chromatiaceae bacterium | reverse complement strand
ATTGGGTCACCGTCAGATGCGATTCGGCCAACGCCTGGTCGTACAGGCGGGTCACCGCGTGTGCGGCGCGTCGCAGTCGGGTGCAATGGCAGCTGGTCGGCAGCATATTTTGTAGCATATACCCGCTTTATCGCGGATACATATCGAAGCCATGCGACGTCACCGGGGCCTGCGCAAGCGGTTCGGGGTAACTTCTTCAACACCAAGGCGACACACGCCGGCTGAGCGGGTAGCGGCAATCGGCGGCACCGAGCGATCGGGCAGGCAGGCGTCGAGGGCTGCTGCGGGCTAACCGGGCCAGCGGATCAGAAACCGGCAGGCCGCCGTACCAGTGGACGCACAATCGGTTTCTGAGACCTGCGCTCGCCCGTTGACCAGCTCACGAAAAATGCGCTCGAAGGTTGCGGCGTAGTAATGACACCCCGGCACCGGCGAACGGAAACTGCGCGCCAGGGGTGGGTTCCGTATCGTCAGCACGAGCCCCTGCGGACCGAAGCGATAGGCAAAACGGCCACTGCCTGCAAAGGTCCAGGCGTGTCTTGCGATCGCACGGGCCAGCACCCTCGATGCGACGAAGTCCGGCAGCCTGGGCAGCAAGGTGCGGGCGGCGGCCGGAATCCTATGGTGCAGTACATAGTCCCCGGTCAGGCTTCCGGCCAGCGCCGCGGCGGCCGTGAAGTCCGCCACGCCCATCAGGGCACGGCCGGCCCGGTGCAGCGCCACCACGTCCAACTCGTCGACCATCTTTGCGGGCGGCCGGTCAAGATGCCCGGCCTGGTCCGCCGCATCGAAAACGTCGCGCGTGACCTGATGGCCGTGCAGCCGGTCGATTGCCGCCGCCAGCTGGATGATCGCATTGGGTCCGATGTGCGCGACCGGGACCCCGGTGCCCACAAACCCGGGCCCACGGCCCGAGGATCTCGTCTGCGCCCCGGCGGTCACGCCCATGGGCCAACGCGCGCTCAGTTGACGGCCGCCGGGGTCGGGTCGTGTTCCGGCCTGGTGGTCAAGGCCTGGAGCGCGGCATCATCGAGCTGTTCGTCGGTCCCGCCGCATGCCTTGACGACGGCATCGACCGGCACCGCCTGACTGTCACGCAGCTGTGCCCTGACCGCGGCCTTGCGCTCTTTCGCACGCCGCTTACGGTCGGCCAGGGCCTCCCAGTCCGCCATCTGTGCGGGCTCGATCCGGCGCGTTTCGTCGAAGTGGAAGTCCACCCCCTTCTTCGACTGCGGCCCCCAGTAACCCACTTTCCCCAAATCGTAGAAAGTCCGCTGCACTCCAGCCTTGAGGAAGGCCTTGAGGCAGCCCAGCAGATAGCGCCGGCGATACCCGGTGCCGCGCCAGGGGTAATGGAAAAACGCCTTGTTCATGTAGAAGCGGCGATAGTTGTGCATCACCCTGTCGAGCAGCGTGGCGCGATCCATGGCCGCCGGCTTCATGATGGGCGTGACGAAATTGTACTTCTCGAAATCGAACACCTCGACCTTGTCACCGAGTTCCTGGAACAGGGGCGAGAAGGGCCAAGGCGTATACATGGACCAGTTGGCAAGATCGGGGTTCCACTCCCGGGCGAATCGATAGGTCTCCTCTAGGGTCTCCTCGGTCTCATTGTCGAGGCCCACGATGAACTGCGCCTCGGTGAAGATATCCGCCTCGCGAAGCAACTGGATGGCGCGCTTGTTCTGCTCCACCTTGGTTTCCTTGTTGAAAAGGTCCAGCTTCATCTGGGCCGCGGCCTCGGTACCGAGGGAGACATGCACCAGTCCTGCCCTGCGATAGAGCGGCAGATAGTCGACATCGCGCATGATGTCGGTGACGCGCGTATTGATGCCCCACTGCACCTTTTCCGGCAGGCCGCGCGCGATCAGTTCCTCACAGAACGCGATGAACTTCTTGCGATTGATCGTCGGCTCCTCGTCGGCCAGGATGAAGAAACCGACCTGATGGTCGTTCACCAGGGCCTCGATCTCGTCGACCACCGCTTTGGGATCGCGTACCCGGTAATCGCGCCAGAACTTCCACTGCGAGCAAAAGGAACAGGTGAAGGGACAGCCGCGCGCCATGTTCGGAATGGCCACCCGCTTACCCAGCGGGATGTAGATATATTTTTCCCACTCCAGCACCGACCAGTCCGGGGTGAGGCCATCCAGGTTCTTGATGGTCGGGGCGGCCGGCGTAGCGATGATTTCGCCGCCCTGGCGATAGGCCAGCCCCTTGATGTTCGACCGCGCTTCCGGCCAGCGGCCGTCGGCGACCGCGCTGACGAAATCGACGAATATCTCCTCGCCCTCGCCACGGACGATGGCGTCGATCCAGGGCGCCTCGGAGAGTACCTGATTGAACATGAAGGTGGCGTGCACGCCGCCGAGCACGGTCACGACGTCAGGATTCAGCTCCTTTGCGACCTGCAACGCGCGCTCGGCCTGGTAGATCGAGGGCGTGATCGAGGTCGCGCCGACGATATCGGGATCGGCATCCGCGAGCTGCGCCCGCAGCTGCTCGTCAGACAGGTCGTTGGTCATCGCATCGATGAAGCGGATGTCGGTGAAACCCGCGGCCTTCAGCGGGCCGGTCAGATAGGCGACCCATGCCGGCGGCCAGTTGCCGGCGATCTCGGCGCCCCCCGAGTGGTAGTTCGGGTGAATCAGGACAATGCGCATCGTTCCCCTCCTCGCACGCGGCCTCGAACGGCACAGGCCAGCAATCGAACCAGATGTATAATTCACTTTACACAATAGATGTCTTTTCTTATTGACACAAGTCAAGCTTCGGGGAGGGCCTGTGCGCCGGGCAGTCCGCCCGGAGGCCAAGGCGAATTCTCGGGCCTGATCGGCGAAGGCCGCCCCGCGCGACACTTGCCGAGGGTCCTCAGCGGGCGTCGTGACGCGCATGCGCGCGGGGCATGCGACCCGGTCGGGACGCCCGCTAGCGGAATTGAAACGATTCCTGGTGAAAACGTCGGGACGGCAGGCCTTGCTCCTCCAGTCCATCTCTTATCGCCTGACCGAAAGCCGCGGGGCCGCAGAACCACACACTGCTGCCCGTCCAATCGCCGACGACTGCGGAGAGGCGTTCAACGGTCAACGGGCCGTCGACCGGCGATGACCGGCCAAGCCGGCGCCGGGCGGCCGCCTGCTTCAGCGCCCGGCTTAGCTCAGCTTGGCTCGTTCGGCGTCTGATGCCGCTACGCAGCGGACAGCGCAACAGGACAGGGGCGGGCGACAAGGTTTGCCGCGCCAGTGAAACCTGCGGCATGCGCAGACAGACGGTCGCGCCTATCCGGCCTTGGTCGAGCCGCGCAGGATCTTGAGCTCTCTGCCAACGCGCGCGACGAGCTCCCAGCGCACCTGGTCGCGCTTTGCCGTCGGTACCCACGGCCAACAGACCAGGTGCATGCTATCGGCGCCGAGCGAGGTCAGCTGTACCTCCGGCGCTGGATCACGCAGCACGTCCGGGTGCGCGTTCATGATGTCCAGCAGCTTCTGTTCTACCTCCTCGAGCACATGGTCGGTATCCACTTCGAATTCGATGGCGAGCCGCCGCGTCGCGGTACCGGTCGCGTTGACGATCACGTCTTCCCAGATCATGTTGTTGGGCACGATGACCTGCTTGTTTTCCGGTGTGGCCAAATAGGTGCAGAACAGGGACACCTCCTCTACGGTGCCCTCGACGCCGCCCGCCTCGATATAGTCACCGGCATCGAACGGTTTCTGAAACATGATCAGCATACCGCTGGCGAAGTTGCTGAGGCTGTTTTGCAGCGCGAAGGCGAGGATAAAGCCGGCGGCGCCCAACGCCGCGACCAGCGGGACGATACTGACCCCGATCAACGACAGTCCCCACAACACACCGAGCGCGACCGCGATGCGCCTTATCCAAATACGCAGGAAGCGACGCAGCAGCACGGTCGTAACACCGGTACGTTTCAGCGCCGCGCTCACGGTGACGCTGACCAGGCGGCCGACGACGAGCGAGGCCAGCACCGCTAACAGGAAAAGCCCCGTATTCTTCAGTACACGCAGACCACCCTGCTCCGAGGTCGCCCAGCTGTGCAGCGACTTGAGCGCCGTCTCCGAGTCCGAGACATCGATCGCGACCTCGCTAACCGCCTGGGCATAGTTCGTGTATTCCTCGATCACCTCGGGATCGCCGCCCTTGTCCGCGTAGGCCTTGAGCGCGACCTGCATGCGGTCCACCGCCGCGATGCGCTGGCGAACGAACTCGTTGTTCGGTGCAGCGAGTGAGAGGCCAATGCCCCAGTAGGCCATCAGGCAATCCGGGTCGATCCGCGCGGCCTGGCAGAAGTGGCGGTAAGC
>CBDTXT010000302.1:0-4361 GCA_965364465.1 uncultured Chromatiaceae bacterium | reverse complement strand
GGCACCTGGGGGCCGAGCGAGGCACTGCGGCGCTCACGCGCCATGCCGCGCAGCACGCCACGAATGAAGTTTTCGGTGCCCGGCATCAGTGTAGTAAGCATCTGCCCGCTGGTGGCGTCGTACACATAGACCGTGCCGCGCTGGCCGTCGGCAAAGCGCAGGTCACGGCTGTCTACCATCGCGCCCGGCGCGGCCTGGCCAGCCTTGAAGCCGCCAATCTGCGCCACGATGACGGCGAGCAGGCTGAATGCGACCAATGCTGCGATGCCGAGCAGGGCGCCGCGCGGGGAGGGCTGATTGGCAAAGGGATCGCTCATTCGGATACTCCCCGCTCAGGACATGGCCGCGTTGCATGAATCCGGTGCGGATGCGCACCGGACAGGTGCGACCGCAAGCCTGGACGGCGCGGATGCAGCCAGCGGCGCACTGGTGAGCGAGTTTCTTGCGCCGAGGACGCGGCCGAGGTGGGCCGCCACGGACTCGGCATCGGAAAGACCGCGCAACATGGGCCGGGCAGGGGAGAAATGCCATGGCCTGACGTGCGGCCACAGTAGCCAGTAAGACAGCTTCTGGTCCCTGGCCGGCGTCAGCACGATGTCGCCGGTGCCCCGCCCGTGGGACTTGAGGTCCGCGGCATCGATCTTGTGCCACGGGATGTTGATCATCATCGGGATCGCGACGCCGAAGCGCATCACCAGGCGCTGGTCGGTGATCGTGTAGACGGTCGTCCTGCCATACAGCCATGCGAGTGTGCCGAGCAGCGTGACCGCCAAAAGCCCCAACGCCGCCAGCCACGCCGCCCCCTTGATGGCGTCGGGCAGTGCCGCGCCATCCGCCAATCGGAACCCGATATGGATCCCGATCAGCAGCACGAAGTAGAGCGCGATCTTTCGGGTATGAAATGCACGCCGGGCCAGCTGTCGCCAATCTGGTTCACCCTGCCAGACGATGTGCTCACCAGCGGGCAGGTAATCCGGCAGCCCGCGGACCGGTTCGGTTTCGTGCTCGTTCATAGCCAGGGCTCCGTGCGGCTGGGCATCGCGTACAGGTGACCGCCGCCGTAAAAGGCGCAGATCTTGTCTTCTTCCTGCAGCGTGACCTGATCGGGATTCGCGAGGCCCGGGGCCCAGGCGAACTGGTTCGACTTGATCGATGCGACCTTGACCCGCTGGCCGTCCTTGCTGATGCGCACGAAGTTGATCGGCAGCAGCGTGCGGCGGGTCGCGACACCTGTCTCCGGCCCGTTGCCTTCAACTTCGTCCGACGCCGCGATCCCGTTCGGGACCTCGATCTCGAGATAGCGAATCTGCGGTTCCGCACGGTCGACCCAGATGTCCACCACGCGGGCGCCGGCTGCGCCGTCCGCGCCGAGCACGGGCTTTCCCCGCGGGTCCGGGTCGCGTGGCTCTACAGAGAAGTCCGTTGCGACGCGCATGGGTACGATCTTGGGTACCCCGTCATGCGTGAGGTCGGGCAACTCCGGGCGGATCGCGTATGCGGCAGGGCCGACGCCGTCCACCATCGGGTTGCCGGACGGGTGCAGCGGTGCGCCAGGCCAGCCAGCGACCGGCCGGGCCGCGAGCGCATAGGGTGCCGGGTCAGGCCGCGGCGCCAGGCGTGTGCCGCCGCCGTGGGGCAACAGGTATTCCTTGGGCGACGGCATGTCGGGAAAGCCGACGACCTTGATGTGCTTGGAACGGTCGGATTCCAGCGGATAGCCTTCACGCTTGTTTTCCCTATGCAGGTAGATGATCAATCCGAAAAAGAAGATCCAGAAGGCATAGAGTACGAGTTGGGCTACGTCGAGATAGCCGGTGATTGCGCCAGTCCCCATTGCGGTTCCTCCGTCATTGATGAATATCAGCCCGGGAAGTCGGTCAGGCCGAACGCCGCCTGTCGTTCGTCCTGCTGGTCGGGCCGTCGAACCAGCGGACCGATCGCGACCAGCGTCGCAAACAGCAGTGCGATTTCCATGTGGTACACGATGCCGTATCCGGTCGCCGGCCCGGTCAGCGCGGGCCCGAGCCCGCCGCTCGCGGCGACCTCGGTCACCAGGTCACGCACAGCGCCGCCGAGCGCGATCGCGGTCCCGGCGGCGGTGGCCTGGACTGCGCCCCATGCGCCGAGCGCAAGGCCGCTTTCGCTGTGTTCGGACAGTGCCATCGCGGCGATCAGTGTGCCTACCGCGAACAGGCCTCCGCCGAAACCGATCAATGCCGTCCCGACGCGAAACAGAAGCGTGGAATCGAACGGCGCCGAAAGGATGACGGCGGCGAACGCGAAGACCCCAAGCAGCGCACCATACCCGGCGATGCGTAAAGGATCCGCGCCGCGGCCCAGCCAGCGCGAGGCCAGCAGGAACGCCGCGAGCATCCCTGCGGCGAGGATCGCCGTCAGTCCGGTCGTCGCGCTCACGGACAGCCCGAGGATCTGCCCCCCATAGGGTTCCAGCAGGACGTCCTGCATGCTGAATCCCGCTGTCCCGAGGCCGACCGCGATCAGCAGCCGCGCCGCATTTCCGTGTCGCTTGAATGCATGCCAGGATTGCCGAAAGGATGGACGTGGCCTGTCGGGCGCGGTGCGCGTCGGGTTACGGGCCTCCTGCTGCCAGAGGGCGACGACGTTGAGCGCGATGGTCACCAGCGCCGCACCCTGAATCACCTGGATCAGGCGCATCTGGCTGAAATCGTCGAGCAACGCGGCGAAGCCGAGCGAGCTGAAAACCATGCCGATGAGCAGCATCACGTACAACAGGGCGACGACCCGCGGACGCGACGCCTTTGGGGCGAGATCGGTGGCGAGCGCGAGGCCGGCCGTCTGTGTCGTGTGCAGCCCGGCCCCGACCAACAGGAAGGCCAGTGCGGCGGCGCCATAGCCCACCCAGGCCGGGCCCCAGGTATCGCCCGACAGGATGATCAGCGCGAACGGCATGATCGCGAGGCCTCCGAACTGCGCCATCGTGCCCATCCAGAGGTAGGGGACCCGCCGCCAGCCAAGAAACGAGCGGTGATGGTCGGAGCGAAAGCCGATCAATGCCCGCGCCGGTGCGAAAAGCAGGGGCAGTGAGATCATCAGCGAAACCAGCCAGCCGGGCACTTCCAGCTCGAGCATCATGACCCGGTTCAGTGTGCCATTGAGCAACACGAGCGCCATGCCCACGGATATCTGGAAAAGCGAGAGCCGCAGCAGGCGGGCCATGGGCAGTTCGCGCGTCGCCGCATCGGCGAATGGCATGAAGCGCGGACCCAACGCAATCCACGCGCGCGAAATGTTGATCGCGGCACGTTTCATAGACGGGTGACTTCGAACGCCTGCGAGGTATAAAAGCCGCTTCTGACCCGCTCGCAGCGTCCGCGTTTCCACATCGCAAGGCCGGCCTCGCTGCCCAACAGCCGCCAGAGCCGGTCCTCACCCACCGGTTCGATGGCCGGTGCACGGTCGCTCCTCGGGAACCAGCGGCCGGCGGCGTGCATCAGCGCCAGCATGCGCGTCCGTGGCGCGAACGTGAAGACGACCGAGGTCTGCGCAACGCTGGCCAGCCCGGCCACCATGCGCACCGCATCGCCGGGGTCGTAGTGGATCAGGGAGTCCATCGCGATCACATGGTCGAAACGCCCGAGTTCCGGGTCCCACATATCGCCCACCCGGTATTCGAGGCTGCCGTGATCGAGGTCATCGGGCGTCCGCTCGCGTGCCAGCGCGACCAGCGTCGGCGACAGGTCGACGGCGACCACCTGCGCGCCGCGCCGCGCCGCCTCGACAGCCAGTGCGCCGGTGCCGCAGCCGGCGTCCAGAACCCGACGGCCGCGCAGATCCTGCGGTAACCAATCGAGCAGCGTGTTGCGCATCCGCTCACGGCCCGCGCGGACCGTGCGCCGGATCCTTCCGACCGGGGCATTCGACGTCAGGCGCGACCATGCCTCGGCGGCCGTGCGGTCGAAATAGTGTTCCACTTCGGAGCGTCGTTGCTTGTAGGTCAGTGTCGTCATCAGTCGAACCCCAGGAAATCGAAAAGGTCACGATCTTTCATCGGTTGCACCGCCAGCGGGTCGGTGCCGGCCCATAAAGCCGCCGCCAGGCTGAGATAGTCCTGCTGGACGCGCTCTAGCTCAGGTGTCGGCGGCAGTTCAAACAGCGTCGACTTCTTCAACCGGCTGAGCCGTATGATGTCGAGGTCGGGAAAATGCGCGAGCCGGCGCAGCCCGACCGCCTGGTTGAAGCGGTCGATTTCGTCGGTGGCGGCGCTGCGGTTGGCGATGACACCGCCTAGCCGGACCCCGTAGTTGCGCGATTTCGCCAGGATCGCGGACGCGATCCGGTTCATCGCGAAGATCGAGTCGAAATCGTTGGCAGTGACCACC
>CBDTXT010000301.1:0-4362 GCA_965364465.1 uncultured Chromatiaceae bacterium | reverse complement strand
GTTTTCCAATCACGGCCGTTCGCCTGGTGAGATTTTCGGGCTAGCATGCGCGTCTCACGGGTCTTTACCGGCCAGCGGCTCTCGCCGGGTGCAGATATCGATCTGGACCAGCGCGCGGCTCGCTACCTGAGTCAGGTCTTGCGACGGCGGGTGGGCGAGAGGGTTACGCTGTTCGACGGGAGCGGTGCCGATTTCGACGCAGAACTGACGCATTGCGATCGCAAGACGTGTCGCGCAAGAATCGTGGCAGTCTGCCGCGAGGAACCGTCCCCAGATCTGCAACTGCACCTCGGCATCGGAATATCGCGCGGCGAGCGCATGGATTTCGCGATCCAGAAGTCGGTCGAGCTCGGGGTCATGGCGATTACGCCGCTTCTCACCGAGCGCAGCCAGGTCCGTTTTCGCAACGGTAGGCAAGAAAGGCGCGTCGCGCACTGGCTGGGGGTATTGCTCAGCGCCTGCGAGCAGAGCGGTCGCAGCCGGATACCCACCATGCATCCACCCGATACGCTGCAAAGCTGGCTGACGGGCCACCGCGGCGGCCTCATGCTCGACCATCGTGCGACTTGCACGCTTTCCGGCCTGGCGCCCCCTGGCGAATCGCTGAATATGCTGGTTGGCGCGGAAGGCGGACTCAGCGATGCCGAGCGCTCGCTGGCATCGAACGCCGAGTTCACCGCCGTCAGACTCGGTCCGCGCGTCCTGCGCACGGAAACCGCACCGCTCGCCGCGTTGGCTGCCGTTCAGGTACTCTGGGGTGACCTGCGCTGAACGCGCGCGACGGACGCGACTCAGGGCGCCGGTAGACGGGCCTGTAGGTAGTCGATATCGGGAACCATCAGCTCTTCTCCCGACACCCATAGCGTCATGCGTACCGGGGATTCGCCCGACGGGGCGCTGCGCGCGGACGTGATGACCTCGCGCTTGACGCGCAGCAGCCGGGGGATGCCTTGCGCGACCAGGCCCAGCAGAGGCCAACCTCCCTCGGTGTTCAGCGCGTAACAGACAGCGATCCGTTGACGCACACCGGCGCCGACATTCGGTCGCCCGATCATACGCTCGAAGTCGATCACCAAGACACTGCGCTGCTGCCAGTTCACCTGTCCCTGCAGCCAGGTCGCCTTGTGCTCCAGGCGATCTGGTGTCCGATAACCGATGATCTCGGCGACGACCGCGTTCGGTACAAGCAGGCGCCCCTCACGGAGCGGCAGCAGCATGCAGCGGATTTCCTCGGAGGCCTGATTCACGTCGCAATGTCCGCGAGGACCGTGTAAATGTTTTCGAGGAGTTCGGCCTCCTGATAAGGCTTTCCAAGATACCGCCGGACGCCCAGCTCGACCGCACGATTGCGGTGTTTCTCTCCGGTCCGTGAGGTAATCATGATAATGGGGATCCCACTGAGTTCAGGCGTGCTGCGCATATGACGGGCCAACTCATAGCCATCCATACGCGGCATCTCGATATCGAGCAGCATCACGTCGGGATGATGCTCCTGCAGCAGGGTCACCGCATCCACGCCGTCTTTGGCCGTCATCACCTGCATGTTGTGGCGCTCCAGCAGGCGACTGGTGACCTTGCGAACCGTGATCGAGTCGTCGACGACCATCACCGATACCCCCTTGTTCAGAGGTTCGGCGGCCTCAAGGCGGGCGATTGGCTGCTGAGTGCTATCCATGCGCACCAGGCTGTTGGTGTCCAGAATCAACGCGATCTGCCCATCGGCCAGGATGGTGCCACCGGTGAACCAGCGCACAGTGCTCAGCTGGGCGCCGATCGACTTGACCACAATCTGGCGGTTACCGAGCAGTCCATCCACCTGAATCGCGACGCGGTGTTCGCCCGAATGCACCAACAGCAGACCGAGCCACCGTGTGCCCTCGATCACATGCGGCGGCTGCGTGCCCAGCATGCTGCCAAGGTAGCGAACACTATAGTCGCGCCCCCCATACTCGAAACCGTCTTTTTCTCCGGCATAGATGGCACGCAGTTCTTCGACCGAGATACGCGCTACGCCGTCAATGCTGCTGTGCGGCACCGCGTAGACATCTTCGCCGAGCGTGACCAACAGCGCGTCGGAAATCGCGAGCGTGAACGGCAGGCGAATCGTGAAACTCGTGCCATGACCCTGCTGCGAGTCAATATCCAGCGTGCCACCAAGCTGTTTTACCTCGGTGAGCACGACGTCCATCCCCACCCCGCGTCCGGATACCTGTGACAGTTCCCGCGCTGTGGAAAAACCCGGCTGCAAGATCAGCTGATAGAGGTCGCCGTCATCGATAGCGGCCTCGGCGTCGAGCAAGCCCCGTTCGACGGCCTTGGCACGGATGCGCTCACGGTCGAGGCCGGCCCCGTCGTCGGAGAGATTCAACACGACATCGGTGCCTTCCCGGGCCAGCTGCAAAGAGATCAGGCCCTGTGGCGCCTTGCCGTTCGCCTCCCGTATGCCGGCCTCTTCGATACCGTGCGAAACTGCGTTTCTCAGGAGATGCTCGAGCGGGCTCATCATGCGCTCGAGAATCGCGCGGTCCATATCCTCCTCGCCGCCCGACACGTCAATGTTGGCCTGCTTGCCCAGACTATGACAGGTCTGCCGCACCACGCGCTCCAGGCGCGGGACGCGACTGGAGAACTTGACCATACGGGTGCGCAGCAGGGCGTCCTGAAGGTCGGTGGTGACACGTGCCTGCTGCAACAGCAGGGTATCCATGTCCCGACTCATATCGTTCAGCGAATGACCCAGGTTGGAAAGATCCTCCACGGTTTCGGACAGGGCACGCGACAGCTGCTGCATCACCGAGTAGCGATCGAGTTCCAGCGGATCGAAGTCAGCGCGGGCCTCGCTCTCCCGCTCATGACGTGACAGGATCTGAGCCTCTGTCTCCAGCTCCAGGTTGCGTAGTTGTCCACGCAAACGGTCGATGGTCTGACCCAGTTCACCGAGGTTGAAGGCGATGCTGCTGTTCTGCTGCTCGATGCGGGCACGGTAGATACTGACCTCACCGGCGTTGTTGACCATGTGATCGAGCGCATCGGACGCCACACGCACCCGCTCGGTACCAGCTGTCGGCGCCGGCGCCTCCTGCGGCAGCGGCGCACGCGGCACGAACCCCTGTTCGTCAGCCTCATGTGTCGCACCCGGGAACTGCACCAGGGTCGCGTCACTGTCCACCACGGTCGCGATCGAACCGATCTGGCCGCCCAAGGCTTCGTCCGCCTCCATTGCCGGATCGGCCAATAGCTCGGAATCGGTCAGTAGGTGAGAATCACTCAATAGCTCGGAGTCGGGCACCTGCTGATCGGAGGCCGCCGGCTCAGGACCCATCGGCACCGGGTCCGCCTCGGCCTGGCTCGACGCCGAGTCCAAGGTCAGTTCGGCGTCCGCGCCGCCCGCAACGGGTACCACCTGCATCTCCGGGGTCGGCTCTGGTGCCGCCTCGTCGGGCGCGATGTCCTGCCAGTCCCGGCCTCGCGCGGCCGCTTCGAGTCGTTCGATCATGGCGCCGTCTACGACCGGCAGATCGCCGCGTAACACCTGGTCGAGGTCCTGGGCCAACGTGTCCGCCGCGTGCCGCACCAGACCCTTGAGGCGATCGCTGTCGTCGAGCCGATTCTCGACGACGCCCTCGAAGACTGACTCCATCGCATGACTCAGATCCCCGATTGCCATGACACCGGCAAGGCGCGCGCCGCCCTTCATGGTATGCAGCGTCCGCTGCAGCTGGGCAACCAGCTTACGATCGTCGACGGCCTGCTCCCAGTTCGCGAGTTCAGTCTCCAGCGACTCGAGTAGCTCCTTGGCCTCGTCGAGGAAGATCTCGACCAGCTCCGGGTCCAGCTCCTCGCGCTCTGGCTCTGCCGCTTCGGGACGCCCGTCGGCCGCAGGCATCTGGTGGGTTAGCTGCTCGACCCGGACCATGATCTCTTCTTGCAGCACTTCCCAACCCTGCGGCGCGACCTGACGACCCTCGACCGAGCTTGTCATATCCGACAGCATCCGATGGCTGCGCTCGAGCATGTCCAGGGTATCGGCATCCGGGCCACGTCCCAGGCCATGCATCGCATTGCAGAATTGCTCGAGGGCCGCGGACAGCTCGGCCATGGGCCCAATCCCGGCGGCACGCGAACAGCCGCGCAAGGTGTGCATCGCCCGTCGCGTCGCCTCGTCGAACCGGCATTCGCCGGGCACTTCACGGCAGCGAGCGAGGAAACCTGCCAAGACGTCGAGGTGGCCGTGCGCCTCGTTCAGGAATACCGCATTCAGGCCGGAATCGGCGGCACCGCTCAGCGCGGACTCGGATTCGAAGAACGTCGAATCCTGGGTCTCCTCGGCCGTCAGTATTGACTCGTCGGCCAACTCCTCAG
>CBDTXT010000300.1:0-4393 GCA_965364465.1 uncultured Chromatiaceae bacterium | reverse complement strand
CTAGCCCGGATTCGAGCGGTTTGTCGACGGCGTCGCGGCCGGGCCCGGGTCTCCGGGCCCGGCCATCACGCCTCAATCTCTCATCCGATCACCTGCACCTTGGCCTTGCCCAGGCGGGCGTCCACATCGGCCTCGGCGAGCAGCCAGTCTTCGCGCTCGTCGCTAAAAAATCCCTGGGCCTCGGCACGCAGGTACGCGGCCTCGGCGATCAGGCGATGCCGCTGCTCGGCGGTGATCCGGCGCGGTGCCTGGGCACCGGGGCCGGCGCGATTTGCCGCCGCTGGTCTGGCCGTAGCCTTTTGCGCCCCAGCCTTTTTGCTGGCGACCTTCTTTTTCGCCAACGGTTTGTTGCTGGCGGCCTGTCGGCCCGGGGTCTTGCGGGCGGCGGTCTTTTTTGCCGGCGCTGCCGATGCGTTTGCTGCGGTCTGGCCAGGGCCGGTCTTGCGGGTCGTCGTCTTTGTGGTGCTGGTCATCGGGTCCCTCTACTTAGCACACGGAATCAAGGCTTGCTGTCGCAATCGCCGGCCCACGCCGGATCGAACCGGCGCGCGTCGGCGCCGTGATTGTCGGGCATTTTGAATATTTCGCAATCCCGACCGGCAAATTTCGTGATCCCATCGCCTGACAGAATCCGTTGACGGGTCGGGTCAGTCGGCATCCAGCGGCGTCGCCCCGAGTCGACGCGCGATATCGACGATCTGCCGGCGTGGTGGGTAGGCATCCCTGTGCGTCTGCAGATAGTGTTGCCAGGCCGCAAACGCCTGTTGCAGGTGCGGGTCCGTGTGCTGGCAGCCGAGTACCCGCAGTCGGACCTCACCGACCCGCCAGGGTCCGCTGCCGTGGATCTCGCCGCGCACCAGATGGGCTGCCCGATCCGGGACCGAAAGATGCCAGTAGAGGTCGAGATACAGGAGTCCGGCCGGATGGGTGAATGCAGCAGCGACCAGCCGTTCACCCTGGTCCGGTTCACGCAACACCAGCGGTGCGGTGACGCTGTCAATGACCGGCATGGCCGGCGCTCAACCGCAAAGCGCCTCGAAGCGGGCCTTGAAGGCCTGCTCGCGCAGCGTCTCGGCCTTCTCCTTTTCGGCGATCGCAGGCGATTCCTCCCACTGGCCGGTCGCATGGTTGTAGACGGAGAAACGATACTGCCGACCCATCCTGAACACCTTGCTGACGTCCTTCGCGGCCTGTGCCAATGCGTCCATCCTGCTCAGACCCTGCGGGGCCCCGGCATGGCCGATCGACGGCGCGGCCGGGTCGTCGGCCGGTTGCGCGTCCGCGGCGAGCTGGTGGATCTTGTGGTCGCGGGTTTCGCCGGCCGGGCTCAATTCGATGCTGTCGATATCGGGGATCCGCGAGACGATGTAGCCAGCCATCAGCCGACCGAGTTTGTTGTCCTCGTTTTCGAGCGCAGTCAATAGCTTGTTCGCAGCGATCTGTGCGCGCAGCATTCGGTCGGGCAGTTCGACCCACTCACGATTGACCTGCCAGCCGCGGTCCATATCGGCATCCATCTTGGCGAAGAAATCCTGTGCCTGCTCGATGAATGCCTCCGGCACATTGAGTTCCAGCAATTGGTCGTCGATCACTACCTTCAGTATCATCGTACCCTTCCGGTCAGCCGTCGTCGTGGCTGCCTGTCTTGAGGAAGCTGTCCCGTCGCGGCCTCGCTGCCACTTGCAATTGTACCGTCTAAAGGACCCCGATCGCGATGCTGATAGAGATCCCGGAGCTGCTGAATGCCGCGCAGCTCGCAAAGATACACGAACTGCTGGACCGCGCGCAGTTCGTCGACGGCAAGCTGTCGGCCGGTATGGCAGCGGGCAAGGTCAAGGACAACGAGGAGCTCGCGCTCGACCCGGAACTGCTGCAGCGCCTGTACCGGGTCGTGATGGCCAGCGTCGGCCACAGCGCGCTGTTCCGTCACGCCGCGCTGCCCGCGAAGGTGGCGGATTTCATCTTCGCCCGCTACCTGCCCGGTATGCGTTACGGGGATCATGTCGATGATCCGATCATGGGGCAGGGGCCGCGGTTTCGCAGCGATGTCTCGATGACGATCTTCCTGAACCCGCCCGAGGCGTATGACGGTGGCGAGTTGGTGATACGCACGCCGTTCGGTGATCAACAGGTCAAACTGCCGGCGGGACACGCGGTGGTCTACCCCTCGGCGAGCGTGCACCGCGTCGCGCAGGTCACGCGCGGTGAGCGACTGGTCGCGCTGACCTGGATCCAGAGTTTCGTGCGCGACGCGGCACGGCGCGAGTTGTTGTACGAACTCAATCAGGCGCGTGAGGAATTGCTGCGGGCGGACCCGGAGAGCGACCTGAGCAAGCACGTGGACCGGTCGTATGTGAACCTGTTGCGGATGTGGGCGGAGGTTTGACGGGTATCGCCCGGCGACACAGATTCTCATTCGGCGTTGCCGGGGCGCAGCACATCCGCAATCGATACTTCGCCTGCTCAAAACGCATCTTGGCCACCACGCAAGCGACGTCCCGGAAACGAAAAAGGCGGCCCGGGGCCGCCTTTTTTCCGTCCCCGGGTCGCGGCCGGTCCGAGGAAAGCCGCTCAGTAGCCGCCCTTGCGCGCAATGTAGGGCAGGCCGGCAATACGGTTGCCCTGCTTGCTCGGTGCCCCCGGAAACAGGTTGTACAGTTCCTTGCTGCTGATCTTCCTGCCCCAGATCTTGGCCATATCCTTGTTGATCTGGCGCTCCATCGGCTGATTGTTGTTGTTGTTGAAGTACTCTTCGCGCAGGTAGGCGAGCACCTCCATGTGTTCCTGGGTCAGTTCCCCCATGGTGTCGTCGGCCGCCGCCAGTGCCCTTGCCACGTCCTCGTCCCAGGCGTTCGGGTCGACGAGATTGCCGTTGTCGTCGAGTTCGATGGTCTTGCCGTTTACTTCCAGTGCCATTTCATTGCTCCTCTTACGTCACGCGTTTCACTGCCTTTCTGCCCGCCGCCGCCCGCCCCGGTGCGGGCCGGTGAGCACCGGCCCGGGCCTCGACCGATGCGGTGTAGCCGCCGCGAGAGTCGACCGAGGCAAGCGCAGCGGCCTGCCGGGCATCCGGAATCTGGCGCGCGATTTTATTCGAATATCAGCATTTGTTAAAGCGTGGCCGGTGGGGCCGGGCGCCGAGCCGGCGCTCAGCCCTCCTGCTCTGCCTTCTTGACCGAGTCGATGCCCTTGTGCGGGATGAAGATTCCGCAACCCAGGTGACGCAACGGGCCGATGCCCTCCTGCTGGATGCGTACCGACTCGTCGGGGCGCAGTCCCGCGATCATGATACTCCGCGTCTGCAGCGGTCCGTCCGGTCCGGCCACCTCGGTGGTCTTGCCGCACAGGGCCTTGCTTATCCGTATCCCGCGGCCTGCCAAATGATCGACGATGCGCCGTAGGAACGCGTTTTCGTCGGCGTCTTCGCCCGGCTCGAGCACCACGTAGCGGGAAAAGATGGTGCCCTGGCCGGACAGCAGCTTCTGTTTTGCCTGGCCGATCTTCATCGAGTACCCGCCGACGTCCAGTTCCGCGCCGTCCAGCGCTTGCTGCACCTGTGCCTGCTGTTCCTTCGGCACGCGCAGCCTGAGTTTGGTGCGTCGCGACAGGATCAGGCGTTGTCCGAGGCTGGGGTCCGGGCGTTCCCAGCCGTTTTGCGAACCTGCCAGATGCACACTGTGCACTCCGAGACGTTCATCTTGCTCCAGTCCCGGCAGGTGTGCCTTCAGTGCCCGGGCCAGTTCCTGGGCATGGTCGACCGGCAGCTCGCGGCACTGGATATCGAATACCAGGTCGACGATATCGTCGGGTATTTCGAAGTCCTTCGGCTGCTCGTCCTCTTGCCAAAACATCTGCTCTTCCTCTGTGTGTCGTGTCTGTCTGCGCGTGCGCTTCAGCGCCCGGCGCCGCAGTTCAGTCGGTCGCCGGGATCTGCGCCCGCAGCGCCTCGCGATCAAACCACCACTGGTCCTGCACCAGTACGTCCACCACGTTGCGCAGCCGCACCAGGAATTTGTCAGGTTCGTTCAATTCCAATCGTTCGACCCAGAGATCGAACTGCTCCTGGGTCTCGACCGCGCTGTGGCGGCGTGCGACCTGTCCCAGCAGCTGCTGGGCGAAAAAGCTGAGGCGTTCCTTGTCGGGTCCCTCGCTCGCCCGAATATCGGCGATAGGGCAGGCGGTCGCGTCGGCCACAGCGGCGCCATCCGAGTCGTCCGGTGTGTCGTCGACCACGTGGCTCAGCAGGATGACCGAGAGCGCGGGCATCCCCAGCAGATACCACCCCGACCCGGTCGTGTTGGGATAACCGCTCAACTCTCCACCATGATGAAAGACCGAGTGCACCGTCCAGTAAACGGAGGCGAATGAGAGCTCCGGTTCAAACAGGGAGCGC
>CBDTXT010000299.1:0-4405 GCA_965364465.1 uncultured Chromatiaceae bacterium | reverse complement strand
TAGCGGCCGTCCGATATCGGTTTAACGTATGCCTTGGTAGGCAAGTGCATGCGGCCGGCTATCGGATACGGATCTAAGGACAAGGTCATTGGTCGGCGTGGTAACCACCTCCGAGCGCCTTGACCAGGGCGATTGACTGGCTGATTTGGTCCCCGCGAATACCCAGTAACGCAATTTCCTCGGCATTTACGGGCAAGCGTGCGTTCAGTGCAGTGACCTTATTTGCAAGCCCTTGCCGGTAATGTGCGTCAGCACTCTTCACGGCGAAGGTAAGCGCATTGATCTTCTCAGTCTGCAACCGCTCCTCTTCATCAAGTCCCTGCAAGTGGGTACCCGCTGCTGCGACATCGCGCACGGCGTCAAGCACAGCCTGGTTGTACTGGGCAATAGCCGCATTGTTGGCGGCAGTTGCGCTTTTGAGATTTGCATTCAGGCGACCGCCGTCGAAGATCGGCAGAGTGAGGCCAGGTATAATATTGATCTGCCTATTTTCTGAACGAAAAAGATCATCGTAGAACAGCGATGTATATCCAAAGAATGCCTTGATGTCGAAGCTGGGGTAGAAGGCCGCCTTGGAGGCCCCGATCTCTGAGACGGTCGCCTCCACATACCAGCGCATGGCCTGCAGATCAGGGCGTCGTGCTAACAAGTCATAGGACAGGGTGGCCGGTAAACTCGTCTGGATTGAGGGGAGCGGCATCTTGGCAATCTCCGGCAGATTGTCGGCCTGGGCGCCGACCAGTGAACGTAACGCTTCGCGCTGTTGCCGAACCATGTTCTGTGCTGAGGTAATCTGTCGTTCGATGGCGAACTGTTCGGCACGGGCCTCTTCGGTAAGTGTCTTTGATTCCAGGCCCCGGGATGCCCGCGCGGCATGCGCCACGACAGTCGCTGCAACGATCTCATGGGATTGCTGCAATAGATCCAGCGTATGCAAGGTGGTCTGGATTCCATAGTACAGCTGTGCGACATCCGTCGAGATTTCAAGCTCGACAGCAGCCTGCTCCGCCAGTTGCGCATTCTGCAGACCGATGACAGCATCGATCTGCTGTCGATGTTTGCCCCAAACGTCAATTTCGTAGCCACCCGCAAATCCGGCTAAGCCCGTGGTGAACCAGGGGCCAGGAGTAAGGTCGGAAATAACGCTCGTTAGTGGGCCGGTCACTCCACCTGACGATGCACGCAACCGATCGACCGAAGCAGTCGCCTGTATTTGCAAACCTGTTACCGCCTGCGCCAATGCAACCTGCGCGCGCGCCTTGTCCACTTTACTTCGGGCAACAGCCATAGTGGGCGCTTCGTTGAGCGCTTGATTGATTAGGGCGTCGAGCTGCGGGTCGCCATAGGCCGTCCACCAACGTGCCGATGGCCAGCCATCGCGTGCCAGATGAATGCCGTCGGCGAGACGAATCTGCTCGGGCTGGATTTGCGGTATCGATTCGCCGGTCTCGTGAATCAATGCGCAGCCGGATAGTCCGCATACCAGCATCACGCCAAACCAGCAGCGTGTCGCGATCCCGATAGAAACTGGTCGGTGATCAGGCATGGCTCGCAGACAACTCCATGTTGGTCGGCTTGGCTGCCATTTCACTCCAACTCGGCAATTTCGTCAGTTGGAGAACCACGTTTTCCGTCGCACTCAGAATGGCGGATTTGCATATCTCGGGCACCGCGGTTGCAGCGTTTGCGAAACTCTGCTCCAGGGCGTCCAGGGGTATGGTCACCGGTGACTGGCACGCATCGCCCCGAAGCCCCTCGGCGTAGGCATCGAGGGCCGCCATGACCTGTTCCTGCACAGACTCGACAGATTCACGAACCTCGGCGGGAAGATCATCCCGATGCGCGACGAGCTCACGCTGCAGGTTGCCCACGGCGATCGCCAGCGAGCGAGCCTGGGCCAGTGTGGTTTGCAACTTCAGCGTCGGCTCCTCGTGCTCACTTTCCCGCAATCGCGGCTCCAGGGCGACCCGTGCCAGTATCGACTCGCTATCGCCCAGTTTCGTCATGACCGCCAGCTGTTGCTGTGCCACGGCCGTCGGAGCTGCCGATGCGACCTGCTTGTGGACCGGCGCGAGCAACTTGCCGATGGCTTTGAGCAGCTCAGCGAGCGCGTTGCGGGCGCTCTGGCCCTCGCTCTCGGGCCAGAGCAGTGCAGAAACCACCGTGTAGACCACGACACCGAGCAAGACACCTATCATGCGGTCGCGCACCTCGGTCAGGTTCATCGTCGGGCCGAAATCCATCAGCAATGCCAGCCCGAAGGTGACGAGGATCTGGAAACCCGCGTAGGAGATGCGCTCCGAACCGCCCATCATCCACGAGGACACTGCGATCACCGGCAGGGTCATCATCAGCACACCGACCAGACCGTCGATGTGCGGAATCACGAACACGATCATGAACAGCGCGATCAGGCTACCCACAACGGCGCCGAAGATACGCAGCCACGCTTTTCGGGCCACCGCGCCGAAGCTGGATTGGGCAAGGATGATGATTGTCAGCATGCAGGTGTGAATACCCTGCCAGTCGGCGGCGGTGTAGAAAATGTAGGTAATCAGCGTGGCCAGCAGGGTCTTCAGCGCAAACTGGTGGTAGACCGGATTGGTGAATGCGTCCGGCACCAGCATCGCCAGTTTGGCGCTTTTCGCCGGAGCCGGTGGGGGATGCTGGTCATAATCCGAGAGTGCCTGCAGGGCGTCCTCCATTTCCACGATCGGCTCGATTGCGCTGTCATACACTTCTGTTGTCGACGCGGTGGTTTCACCGGCCAGAACAAATGGCCGATCATTGGCGATGGCCGAATCCAGCTCGCCGCAGGCCCTGCGCAGTTCGCCCAGCGCGTCGACAAGCGCAGGCTCCTGTGGGCTCAGCTCTTGCGGCAGGTCGCTGGCAGCGTAGTTCAGGCGCGACACGGTAGCGACAGTGGCCAGGTATCGGGCCTGCTCCGCCTTGTAGCGTTTGTCCCGCATCGTGGCGAATTTCAGTAGCTTCTGAAGTGTCAGCGCGCCTTTCTGCACCTCCGGCAAGGTGATGGGTGCCGGCGGCTTCCCGGGCCCGCCCAGCAAAAAGGCCAATCGGGCATCGATCGCCTGCAGCTGCCGGTGGAGCTCCGCTTTAAACTGGTCCTGCGGTTCCACCGGTAGCAGGATGGTATTGATCACCAGCCCTACCATCACGGGGTAGGCGATCGCGACCCAGACCCAGAGCAACGCGCGCACGAGAAGCTCCGCATACTCGGTCTGGTCGACGAAGGTCTGCCCGAAAATGACGACGATGGCGATGATGAAGAATACCGGACCGAGGGTCGCGGCGCGCATCATGTAAACGCTGCCGTAGAACAGCGCACTGGCTGCGAGAATCCGCAGCAGCGGGTAGTCGTAAGTGAACTTGTACAACAGTATCGTAATGCCGACCGCCAGGGTGACGGCGATAATGGCCAACACGCCTACCAGGCGAGATACCAGGAGATTGGACTGGGTAACGGCCAGCACGACGAGCAGGGAAAGCATCAAAATCGGCACCTCGAGCGTCAACGAGGTCACGATAACCACGGTGCTGGACAGCAGCACGCGCAAGACGAGGTTGAGTCGGCCCGGGTAGGGAGCCAGTTCCTCTTTGAGGAACTGCACCGGGTGTAACAGGCCGATTGGCAGAGATCCAGCGGAGTTCATGCGGATACCCTCATTGCCCCTGCTGGGACTGGATTCGGATCTCCACCCGGCGGTTGAGTTTACGCCCCTCCGGGGTGTCATTGGTGGCGATGGATTTGGCCTCGCCGTAGCCCACTGTGGTTACGCGCATCGGGGCGATGCCCTGCCCCACCAGGGCGCTCTTCACCGACTCAGCGCGGCGCTCGGAGAGTTCCTGGTTTTTGTCCTGGGCGCCGATGCTGTCGGTGTGGCCGGCCACCAGGATGGTGCTCTGGGGATACTGCTTGAGGACGACGGCGAAGCGGTTGATTTCGTCCAGGGCGACGGGCTTGAGGGCGGCCGAGTTGGCGTCGAAGCTCACGTCGCCCTTCAGGGTGAGAAAAAGCACCTCCATCTCGCGCTTCACGCTCGGGGCCTCGGACTGCGCCAGGGCGGTACGCATGGCCTGCTCCTGCGTATCCGTGTTGTTGTCCATGGTTGTGTTGTTGTCCACGGCCGCGCCGATCAGTGTGGCATCGGTGTTCTTCGTGCCAAGCTCCCGGTCACGCGGATTACGCGCGGGATGCAGCACGACCACCGCCGCCGCGCAGATGAGAAACAAGTCCGGATCCGGATCTTCTACCAGAATCTTGACAGGGAAACGTTGCGCTACACGAACCCAGTTGATAGTGCGCTTCACATTCGGCAGGCCCCCAAACTCCGTCCCTCCGTCGTCTGGGTGCACGCCATAGCCAATCGAGTCCACCGTTCCCTGG
>CBDTXT010000298.1:0-4422 GCA_965364465.1 uncultured Chromatiaceae bacterium | reverse complement strand
TATCTTCGAGGCGGTGATCGACGCCGGGGCAACGACGATCAACGTGCCCGATACTGTCGGCTACAATCTGCCGACCCAGTTCGGCGAGACCATGCGCCTGCTGCTCGAGCGTGTTCCCAATGCGGACAGGGCGGTGTTCTCGGTGCACTGCCACAACGACCTCGGGCTTGCGGTCGCACATTCGCTGTCGGCGGTGGTGCACGGGGCGCGACAGGTCGAATGCACGATCAACGGACTGGGCGAGCGCGCCGGCAATGCGTCGTTGGAAGAGGTCGTGATGGCCGTGCGGACGCGCCGCGACATCTTCCATTGCGATACCGGCCTGGATACGACCCAGATCGTCGGCTGTTCCAAACTGGTCTCGAACATCACCGGCTTTCCGGTGCAGCCCAACAAGGCGATCGT
Organism: uncultured Chromatiaceae bacterium; assembly: GCA_965364465.1. Lineage (GTDB taxonomy): Bacteria > Pseudomonadota > Gammaproteobacteria > Chromatiales > Chromatiaceae > Thiosocius. The sequence continues at coordinate 4,017 of CBDTXT010000298.1, read as the reverse complement.
CGGTGCGAATGCGTTCGCCCACGAGTCAGGGATTCACCAGGATGGGGTGCTGAAACACCGCGAGACCTACGAGATCATGCGGGCCGAGGATGTCGGTTGGACTCAGAATCGGATGGTCCTCGGCAAGCATTCCGGGCGCAACGCCTTCCGCAGCCGGCTCGAGGACCTTGGCATCGCGTTCGACAGCGAACAGGAACTCAATGCCGCATTCGCACGCTTCAAGGACCTGGCCGACAAGAAGCACGAGGTATTCGACGAAGACCTGCAGGCGCTGGTGACCGAGGGTGGGATCGAGGCAGAGAACGAGCGCATTCGCCTCGTGGCACTGCACGCCGTATCCGAGACGGGCGAAACGCCGCGTGCGGACATCACGCTGAGTATCGATGGTGAGGAGCACACCGTCTCGGCCGAGGGCGGCGGCCCGGTGGACGCGGCCTACAAGGCGATCGAGGCGCTGGTGTCGACCGGCGCCGATCTCAAGCTCTACTCGGTCAACAACATCACGAGCGGCACAGACAGCCAGGGCGAGGTGACGGTGCGGCTCGAGAAAGGTGGTCGCCTGGTGATCGGCCAGGGGGCGGATACCGACATTGTGGCTGCGTCGGCCAAGGCCTACATCAATGGCTGCAACAAGCTGCTCGAGACGGTGCAGCGGGCCCACCCGCAAGGTGCCGACGTCTGATGCTCGACGCGCGCCGACGCGCCTGCCTGGAAGCGATCGGGATCGAGCTGTGGTCGCGGCGGACCGGCGCAGCGGCAACCGACGACAGCATGACCGGGGTGCTGCCCGCGACCCTGGGTGCGACCAGCCCGGAGTCACAATCCGGGCACCGGAATGACGCCACTGGGGTATCCCTGGAAAGCACGCAGACCGCGTTGGACACGACGCCGTCGCTCGGCTGGGACGCCCTGCGCGATGCGGTTGCCGGCTGCCGTCGCTGCGCGCTGCATGCGAACCGAACCCAGGCGGTGTTCGGGATCGGCGACCCGCAGGCCTCGCTGATGATTATCGGTGAGGCGCCGGGTGCCGAGGAGGACCGCCAGGGAGAGCCGTTCGTCGGACGCGCCGGCCAGTTGCTCACCGCGATGCTGGCGGCGATCGGGCTGCGCCGGGAACAGGTCTACATAGCCAACATCGTGAAGTGCCGCCCGCCCGGCAACCGTGACCCGCACAGCGAAGAGGCGGCGTGCTGCCAACCGTACCTGCATCGCCAGATCGAGCTCATCGGTCCGCGCCTGATCCTGTCGGTCGGCCGGGTATCGGCGCACAATCTGCTCGGTACCGAGGAGGCGGTCGGTCGCCTGCGTGGCCGAACGCATCGCTTCGATCCGGGCGATATCCCGTTGATCGTGACCTATCACCCGGCCTATCTGCTACGGCGACCACAGGAGAAGGCCAAGGCCTGGCAGGATCTGCAGGCTGCGCATCGTCTGCTCGCCGCCAGCTGAACAGCACGCGGCGCCCCCGCCCTTTGCTGTCTATAATCCCGAACATTCCGGCAAATTTCTGCATGTGCCTGCCATGAGCGCTGTCGTACAGGACCTGATGCCGTTCATCCGGCCGATGCGTGCCGATGACCTGCCGGCCGTCATCGAGGTGGAACACGATTCGTACACCCACCCCTGGTCCGAGGGCATCATCCGTGATTGCCTGCGGGTCGGGTACAGCTGCTGGGTATGCGAATTGGGTGACCAGATCGTCGGTCATGCAGTGATGTCGGTCGCGATCGGCGAGGCCCACCTGCTAAACATCTGCATCGGCCCGCGATGGCAGGGGCTTGGCCTGGGGCGCCGCCTGCTACGGCGAATGCTGCGCATCGCCGGGCAGCGCCATGCGGACACGATGTTTCTCGAGGTGCGCGACGGCAACGAGGGTGCGCGCTGGCTCTACGAATCGGAGGGCTTTGGCGAGATCGGTCGTCGGCCAGGCTACTATCCCGCGCACGGCGGGCGCGAGGATGCGATCGTCTACGCCAAGGCGCTGTTTTAGGCACAAGGCACATTCGCTCGGCGGGCGTCGAGCGCAAAACTGTTTGCCACTGGCGCCCGGCGCGACCAGCGTCGGGGGTTGCAGGGTACCGGCGTGGCCCGCCCGAATTCGTTATAATTTCGCCCCTTTCCCGAATCGCAGTAGCCATGGCCGACCTCGATAAAGAGCGTGCGAAGCGTCGCACCTTCGCGATCATTTCCCACCCGGACGCCGGCAAGACGACGCTGACCGAAAAGCTGCTGCTGTTCGGCGGCGCGATTCAGCTTGCCGGTACCGTCAAGGGTCGCAAGGCCGCGCGCCATGCGACGTCTGACTGGATGGAGCTGGAGAAACAGCGCGGTATCTCGGTCACCTCGTCGGTAATGCAGTTTCCGTACAAGGGCAAGGTCATCAACCTGCTCGACACGCCCGGCCACGAGGATTTCTCCGAGGACACCTACCGCACCATGACCGCAGTCGATTCAGCACTGATGGTGATCGACGTCGCAAAGGGTGTCGAGGAACGCACCATCAAGCTGATGGACGTGTGTCGACTGCGTGATACCCCGATCCTGACCTTCATCAACAAGCTGGACCGCGAGGGCAGGGATCCGATCGAACTGCTCGACGAGGTCGAGCAGGTGCTCAAGATAAAGTGTGCCCCGATCACCTGGCCGATCGGCATGGGGAAACGCCTGAAGGGCGTGATCGACCTGCGCGACGAGGCCGTGCACCTCTACGATGCGCAGCATGGCGGCCGCATCGTCAGCGGCGAAAAGATTAAGGGGCTGGACAGCCCGCGGCTCGACGAACTGCTGGGGGATCAGGCACAGGAGCTGCGCGACGAGGTCGAACTCGTGCGCGGGGCCAGCCATGCGCTGGATGTCGATGCCTACCTGCGGGGCGAACAGACACCGGTGTTCTTCGGCTCGGCGATCAACAATTTCGGCGTCGAGGAGTTACTCGATGCGTTTTCGGACTATGCGCCGCCACCGCAGCCGCGTCCGACGGAGCAGCGCCTGGTAGACCCCGGCGAGGCCAAGTTCAGTGGTTTCGTGTTCAAGATCCAGGCGAACATGGATCCGGCGCACCGCGACCGGGTGGCCTTTCTCAGGGTCTGCTCGGGGAGCTATCAGAAGGGTATGAAGATGAAGCATGTGCGCATCGGCAAGACGGTACAGATCGCCAATGCGATCACGTTCCAGGCCGACGAGCGCTTGCACGTGGAGGCGGCCTGGCCCGGCGATATCATCGGGCTGCACAATCACGGAACCATCCAGATCGGCGATACCTTCACCGAGGGCGAAGACCTCAAATACACCGGCATCCCGTATTTCGCGCCGGAGCTGTTCCGCCGCGTGGTGTTGAAAGACCCGCTGAAGATGAAGCAGCTGCAAAAAGGGGTCGTGCAGCTCAGCGAAGAGGGCGCGACCCAGGCCTTCCGGCCGCTGCGCAACAACGACCTGATCCTCGGCGCGGTAGGCGTGCTGCAGTTTGACGTCGCCGCGCATCGGCTCAAGGGCGAGTATGGCGTCGACGCGGTCGTCGAGCCGGTCGGCGTCCACGCGGCGCGCTGGATCGTGTGCAGCGACGACAAGGAACTGCGGCGTTTCCGTGAGAAGGCTCACGAGAACCTCGCCGAGGATGGCGACGGCCAGCTGGTCTACCTGGCGCCGACCCGGGTGAATCTGAATCTGACCATGGAGCGATGGCCCGAGGTAGAGTTCCGGGCCACCCGGGAACTGTAAAAGAATTTAAGCAGTCGAGCCGCATTGTTCGATTTTTTGACCCGAAGCGAGGGAGACCGATGGAGACAGAAGCAGTCAAGACCCTGATCGAGTCCGGGCTGCCGGGTGCGCAGGTGCAGGTCAGCGGTGATGGCCGGCACTTCGAGGCCCTGGTGGTGAGCGACGAATTCGAGGGCAAGTCATTGATTCAAAGGCACAGAATGGTAATGGACGCGGTCAAGACCGAGATCGCCAGCGACCAGCTGCATGCGTTGAGCATCCGGGCCCAAACGCCGGCGGAGGCACAATCTGGGTGACGCA
>CBDTXT010000297.1:0-4445 GCA_965364465.1 uncultured Chromatiaceae bacterium | reverse complement strand
CTATGGCATCGACGGACCCCGACTTCGGTCCCGTGCAAAAGGCCTTTCACTGTGCACGTATGATTGAGACACGGCTGTTATGCTCCTTTGATCGAGACCCCGACACCAGCTTGGATGCCCTACGACCCCAGGCGTTTCCGCGTCCGGATGTCGAAAGAGGTGGCCATGAAGACCGACGAACGGGCCTATACTTCACCGATCTGGCACGCGCCGGCCGATCGAGACGCGAACGACTGAAAACCAACCGAGAGGGAGCAGGCAATGACACGCCGACCGATAACACTGGCCTTACTCGTTTTTGCGCCCGTCACGATGGCACAGACCGCGCTGTCACCCGCCAGGGACGACCTGCCGGAAGGACAGAAGATCTACTCGCCATACGTCGAGCGTACGGTACGCAACCGCGATTTCGCCGAAGGCGTGTACTGGGGCGATACCCACCTGCACACCCGCTACTCGTCGGACGCCGGCATGATCGGCAACAAGCTGGGGCCCGACGAGGCCTATCGCTTTGCGAAGGGCGAACAGGTGACCAGCAGCACCGGTCAGCCCGCCAAGCTGATTCGTCCGCTCGACTTCCTTGTGGTTTCCGACCATGCGGAGGCGCTTGGCCTCGCACCGTTCATCGCCGAAGGCAACCCCGACCTGCTCGCCACCGAGAATGGCCGGCGCTGGTACGAGATGGTGAACGCCGGTGAGGGTTACGAGGCATTTCGCGAGTGGGGTGGGTACATGTTCACGGGAGACCCGATCAAGAGCCCTGCGATGCAGCGCACGGTCTGGGACCGACAGATCGAGGCCGCCGACCGGAACAACGAACCTGGCGTGTTCACCGCACTGATCGGCTTCGAATGGACCTCGCTCAATACCGAGGCGTCGCCCAGCAACCTGCACCGGGTCGTGATTTTCAAGGACGATGCCGACCGGGCCGGCGAGGTGGTACCGTTCTCGGCCTACGACTCGCAGGACCCGGAGGACCTCTGGGCCTGGATGGCGGCCTATCAGACAAAGACGGGCGGCAATGTGCTGGCGATCCCGCACAACGGCAACCTCTCGAACGGGCTGATGTTCGCAACCGAGCGGTTGAATGGCGAACCGCTGACCAGGGAATACGCCGAGGCCCGCATGAAATGGGAGCCGCTCTATGAAGTGACCCAGATCAAGGGCGACGGCGAGGCGCACCCGAAGCTCTCACCGGCCGACGAGTTCGCCGACTACGGCACCTGGGACAAGGGCGACATCGCCGGGGTCAAACCCAAGACCGAGCAGATGCTGCCACACGAATACGCGCGAACCGCGTTGCAGCTCGGTCTGCAGCAGGAGGCAAAGCTCGGGGTCAACCCGTTCAAGTTCGGCATGATCGGCAGCACGGACGCCCACACCTCGCTCGCCGCGACGCGCGACGAGAACTACTGGGGCAAGTTCGCCGGCACCGAGCCGGCGGCGGACCGCTACGAGCATTATGTGATCAAGGCGTTCTCGGGTGACGAGAGCCTGTCGACCTTCGCCTGGGAAGAGGTCGCCGCCGGCCTGGCCGCGGTCTGGGCGCGCGAGAATACCCGCGCAGGCATCTTCGAGGGGATGCAGAAGAAAGAGACCTATGCGACCACGGGCACACGCATCACCGTGCGGTTCTTCGGCGGCTGGGAGTACGACAAGGATGACGTTTTCCGCCCGGACGTCGTCGAGATCGGCTACGACAAGGGAGTGCCGATGGGCGGCGACCTGCCACAACCGACCGCCGGCGCAACGGCGCCGGTCTTTATGGTCGGTGCCATGAAGGACCCCTGGTCTGGCAACCTCGACCGCATCCAGATCGTCAAGGGTTGGGTCGATCGCAACGGCGAACGCCAGGAGCGCATCTACGACGTCGTCTGTGCGGATCGCGGCATCGACGCCAAGGGTCGCTGCGAGAAGCCTATCGGCAATACGGTCGACGAGGCCAATGCGAGCTATCTCAACAACATCGGCGATGCCGAGCTGCGCGCGGTATGGACCGACCCGGACTTCGATCCCCGGCACCGGGCCGTCTACTATGCGCGGGTACTCGAGATCCCGACACCGACCTGGCAGGCCTACGATGCCAAGTTCTACGGGATCGAGATGCCCGAGCAGGTACCCCTGTCGCACCAGGAGCGCGCCTATACCTCGCCAATCTGGTACACGCCGAGCTCCTGAATGGCGTCGGGATCGGACCCCAGGCACGATACGACGCCAAGGTTCGGGTTACCCTGGCGCCGACCGCACCTGTTCGGCATAGGGATCGCCCCGCAGCGCTTGGCGCTGGTCGGCGTGCTCGGGCTCACATTCGCTGCCACTGCACTGGCCTGCCAGATCTGTATCCCCTGGCCGGAGCAGACGCTGGCAGATCGCTTGCTCGACAGCGACGCAGTGGTGCTCGCGCGCGAGGATCCCGACCGGCCGTTCCACTTCGTCGCGATCGAGACGCTAAAGGGTGAACCGGGCCCTGCGCCGATCGACGCCTTTCTCAACAGTCAGGCCCGACGCCGCCTCGCGGTCGAGCCGGATGCGGCCATGCTGCTCGGTCGCGACACCAGCGGCGGAGAATGGCAGACATTAGGCATCGCCAGCGGCGACTACGAGCGGGTCGTGCGACGTATCCTGGCGTTCGCAGACGACTGGCGACCGGGCGAGACCGACGATCCGGCGCGCCTGCGTGAGTTCACCCGTTGGCTGGGACACCCGGACCGGCGGCTGCACGAACTTGCCTATCTCGAGGTGGGGCGCGCACCCTACGCGTCGATCCGACGGGTCAGCGCCGAGGTGCCGCTGGACACGGTGCGGGCGATGCTCGACGACCCGCGTTATCTGGAGTGGCGCAGCCTGGCCATCCTGCTGCTCGCCGAATCGGCTGTCCCGTCCGATCACGCCCGGGTACGGCAAACCATGCGGGACAAGCAGCGCCTTTCGAGCACGCTGAACCTGGACGCCTGGGCGACCGCCTATCTCGCGATCATCGGCCCCGCGGCGATCGATGAGCTGACCAGCTGGTATTTCAACGACGCGAACCGGTCACGCGACGAGCTGCGCGCCATCGTCCGGGCCCTGTCGGTGCACGGGGCAAACGATCCGCAGCTGCGTGGCCCGATCGTCGCCGCCTACCGCACCCTGGTGGATACCCATCCGCAGTCCGCGCCGGACGTGACCCGCGACCTGATCGCGTGGCGTGCATGGGGTCTCGCACCGTCGATGCGCGCACTGCGGCCTCGCATCGCCACGGCCGATCCACTGGGTGCCTATGCAATCGACCTCTATCTGAGACAGGCCGGCGTGCCCCGTCAATCGGCGACCGAGTGAGCATGGAACGGGACGCCGTCGGTATGCAGCGGATCGACCACCTTGAACTCCCGCCTGCGAACCACCGGCATCAATATCCCTCGGGGACACTGCTGTGCTCGACACGCTGATCCTGCTGATGCCGATCTTGTTGGCGGACATCGTCAACCCGGTGCTGTTTGCCTTTCTCGTCTATGCCGCAGGTACCGATCGACCGCTGGGCAATTCGATGGCCGCGCTGCTGGGCCATACTGCAAGCTACCTCGGCTTCGGTATCCTGCTCGCCGTCGCATTCGATCGCATCAAGGCGAGGATCGACAACCCGCAAGCGATCGATTTCGGCATCGGTCTGCTGATCGGCGTGCTGTTGCTGTGGATGGCCTGGCGCAGCACGATTGCCGACAGCGCAGCGCCGGAACGCCAGGCCAAGGGGCTGACACCCGTCAGTGCATTCGGCACTGGCGCCATTATCAACCTGATTGGCCTGCCTTTCGCGCTGCCCTATTTCGCCGCGCTCGACCAGATGCTCAAAGCCGACCTCGCCGTCGATGAAACCTTGGTGATGCTGGCCGGATACAATCTCGCCTATGCGCTGCCCTTTCTGATGGTGCCGCTGCTTGCGTGGCTGATGGGCGAGCGCAGTCGCCCGGTCCTGAATCGAATCAACCAGAAGGTGGATAGGGCCAGCGCGATACTCATGCCGGGCATGCTCGGCTTGGTTGGTGCGCTGCTGTTGGTCGACGGGCTGAGCTACTTCGTCGTCGGCGAGGGGTTATTCTGAGAATCGTCGGCCCTGGGCGCTCGGGAAGAGGGTCATGAAACCCGCGGGCCGCAATATGCGCGGTAGACCAACGAGGCCCCGGTCGTGCCGGGCACCGTGCCTGCCGAACGCTCGGTCTTGGCGCCGCTTTCAGGCACCGGGAGACAAGACTCGGCCCTTGCGATCAGCGTGCCCTGCGGGGCGCGCTTTCCGGAAAGGGGCGACCAGCAATAGCATCCGCCGATCCTTCGCGACATAGGCCGTGCGGCCAGGGCCACATCATGGGCCCGGCGTCGGAGTTGGAAACCTTAGCCGTGCTCGCTGAAAGCGGGCCCCAGCAACCGCTGCAGCACCTGCATCAGAGTGCCTGATTGATCAGTCGGCCCGG
>CBDTXT010000296.1:0-4457 GCA_965364465.1 uncultured Chromatiaceae bacterium | reverse complement strand
TTCCTCTCCGGAGGTCGAGTACATATAGGCGGTGCTCGAAGCGAACTCCGCGGCGCAGGTATCGCCCCGCTTGTAGACGGGACGGACGTCCAGGGCGAGACGATGACTGCGCAGCTCGGCCTCACCGAGACTCAGCAGGTCGGCCAGGCGCTTGTCAGAAAAGCCCTTGCGCTTCAAGCCGCGCATCCGCCCGGCGTCGAGCCCAGCCAGTCCCTGGTCACGCACCAGCAACTCTTCCCTTACTAGGTCCTCGATCTGGACCAGGAACCAGCGGTCGATCTTGGTGTGCTCGAACACATCTGATAGCGACATACCCATGCGGAAAGCATCGGCGACGAACCAAAGGCGTTCGGCACTCGGCTGTCGGATCTCGGATATCACGCGGCCGCGCGCCCCATCCGCTTCGAGGTCCGCGGCCGGATCGAGCCCGGCCTTCCCGGTTTCGAGGCCGCGCAGCGCCTTCTGCAGCGACTCCTGGAAGGTTCGCCCGATGGCCATCACCTCGCCGACCGACTTCATCTGCGTGGTCAGCAGCGGATCGGCCTGCGGAAACTTCTCGAACGCGAAGCGTGGGACCTTGGTGACGACATAGTCGATCGAGGGCTCGAACGAGGCCGGCGTCACACCGTCCGTGATCTCGTTGCGCAACTCGTCCAGCGTGTAGCCGACGGCGAGCTTCGCGGCCACCTTCGCGATCGGAAAACCGGTGGCCTTCGAGGCCAGGGCCGACGAGCGCGAGACGCGCGGGTTCATCTCGATGATGATCATGCGGCCGTCGTCCGGGTTGATTGCGAACTGCACGTTCGAACCGCCGGTGTCGACACCGATCTCGCGCAACACCGCCAGCGAGGCATTGCGCATGATCTGGTATTCCTTGTCGGTCAGCGTCTGGGCCGGCGCGACCGTGATCGAGTCTCCGGTGTGCACCCCCATCGGATCCAGGTTCTCGATCGAGCAAACGATGATGCAGTTGTCGTTGCAGTCACGCACCACCTCCATCTCGAACTCTTTCCAACCGAGGATCGACTCCTCGATCAGCAGCTCGGAGGTCGGCGACAAATCGAGGCCACGCGTGCAGATCTCCTCGAACTCTTCCCGGTTGTAGGCGATGCCGCCACCGGAGCCACCCATCGTGAAAGACGGCCGGATGATGGTCGGGAATCCGATCTGCGCCTGCACTTGATGGGCTTCCTCCAGCGAGTGGGCGATGGCCGAACGCGGCATGTCGAGCCCGATCTTGCGCATCGCCCGTCGGAACAGGTCGCGGTCCTCGGCCTTGTCGATGGCCTCGCGCGTGGCGCCGATCATCTCGACCCCATGCGCCGCGAGCACGCCCTCGCGCACCAGATCCAATGCGCAGTTCAGCGCGGTCTGCCCGCCCATGGTCGGCAGCAGCGCCTGCGGCCTCTCCTTCTCGATGATCTTGGCCAGGGTGCGCCAGGTGATCGGCTCGATGTAGACCGCATCCGCCATATCCGGATCGGTCATGATCGTTGCCGGATTCGAATTTACCAGGATGACGCGAAAACCCTCTTCGCGCAGCGCCTTGCAGGCCTGGGCGCCGGAGTAATCGAACTCGCAGGCCTGACCGATCACGATCGGCCCGGCGCCGATGATCAGGATACTCTCGATGTCATTTCTTCTTGGCATATCGATCAGGGCCTGTTGACGATGTGACGCCGCCCGGTGGTGGCATTCCCATGCGGCCTGGCCAAGCGCGCCAGGCGCGATTCCCTGGTCCCCGACGGGCGCCGCGCAACCCGGCTCCGGGGTCTCTCTGCGCCACCGCGCGGTGCGCGACCGGGGTCTGGAACGACCGGGACCGCCAGCGCATGTTTCGGGGGTGCCGCAGTCACTGCTGCCCCATCAGCTCGATGAAATGGTCGAACACCGGGGCCACGTCATGCGGCCCGGGGCTAGCCTCCGGGTGGCCCTGGAAACTGAACGCCGGCCGATCGGTGCGGTGAATGCCCTGCAGCGAGCGGTCGAACAGCGACCGGTGGGTCGGTTCCAGATTGTCCGGCAGGCTGGCCTCGTCGACCGCAAAACCGTGGTTCTGACTGGAAATCATCACCCGGCCGGTTGCCAGGTCCTGGACCGGGTGATTGGCGCCGTGGTGGCCAAATTTCATCTTCACGGTGCTGGCACCGGAAGCCAGCCCGAGCAGTTGATGTCCAAGGCAGATGCCGAACACCGGCAGGCCCTGATCGACAATGTCGCGGATCGCTGAGATCGCATAGCCACAGGGCTCCGGGTCACCCGGCCCGTTGGACAGGAACACCCCGTCAGGCGACATCGCAAGCACGTCGGCCGCCGATGTCAGGGCGGGCACGACCGTGACCCGGCAGCCGCGCTCGACCAGCATGCGCAGGATGTTGCGTTTGACCCCGTAGTCGTAGGCGACGACATGGAAGCGCGCCTTGGCGGGATCATGCTCGGCCAGTCCTTGGCCAAGGCGCCAGACGGACTCGTTCCAGGTGTAGGCCGCCGCGGTAGTGACCTCTCGCGCGAGATCCATGCCCTTCAGGCCAGGAAACGCGCGCGCCGCCTCGAGGGCCTCGGGCACGCCGCCGGCAGTCGTCAGGATAAACACGTTCTGCGACCCGTTCTCACGCAAAATGCGGGTCAGCCGCCGCGTATCGATCTCGGCAATCGCGACCACGCCACGATCTCGCAGGTAGCTGTCGAGCGCGCCCTCGCTGCGGAAATTGCTGACGACCAGTGGCAGATCGCGAATGACCAGACCCGCCGCGTGGATCGACGCGGATTCCTCGTCTTCGCCGTTGACCCCGGTGTTCCCGATATGAGGATAGGTCAGGGTCACGATCTGCCGGCTGTACGACGGGTCGGTCAGGATCTCCTGGTAACCGGTCATCGCGGTGTTGAACACCACCTCACCGACCGTCTTCCCGGCCGCACCGATGGAACGACCGTGGAAAACATTGCCATCTTCGAGTACTAGTATCGCCGGTGTGGTCATGACTCACGCGCACAAAGACTCGGGAGAGAAATCCAAACGGGCTGTCTCTACCGGTCGATTCTGGACTTGATTTCGTGTGGACCTGCAACGCCGTGCTGCAGTGCGCAATCTTAAGGCACCGCGGGCCGTGCTGTCCACGTCCGGGCGTAGATCGCGGCCGAGGCGGGCTCATCGGCGCCGCGCAGGACCGGCCCGCACGGCGTGCCGAACTATACCGCGTGTTGACGTGCCCAGCCGACGATGCCGCGGGCATCCATTGCGCCCGACATCCGGTCGACCTCGCGCCCACCGGAAAACAGGATCATCGTCGGGATGCTGCGGATGCCGAACTGGGCCGCGAGCGCCTGCTGCTCCTCGGTATTCACCTTGAGCAAGCGCAGGTTCGGTTCGAGCTGGGCAGCCGCCTGCTCGAACGCCGGCGCCATCATCTTGCACGGGCCGCACCAGGGGGCCCAGAAATCCACCAGCAGCGGGACATCGCTGCGACTGAGCTGGACCTGAAAATCGCCCGCCGCGGCCTCCAGCGGCCTGCCGACGAACAGCGGCTGCTTGCAGCGGCCGCACTTGCCCCCGGCGCCAAGCCGGTCGGCCGGCACCCGGTTGACGCCCGCACAATGCGGACAGACGACATGTCTCGATTCGTTCATGAGAAAACTCCGAAAGATTCCGTACTTGTGCGCAAATGGCCGACCGGCTCCTCCGTCCCCGGGGCCGTATTTGACCTCGCCGGGACGAGCGACCGTTATGCCCCGGAGATTGGGACGAAATCGCCCGTTTCAACTCGCGACCGGGCTTGAAATCCGCGACCCTCGCCCGTATGTCTCGGGCAATGCGCTGAACCTGGAGTATCCCGCTGATGGCCGATTCCCCCCATATCGTCGAAATCGATGAAGCCAACTACGAGCAAATCGTACTGGAAGGCTCGTGCCGGACACCGGTCCTGGTCGATTTCTGGGCCAGCTGGTGCCAGCCCTGCCAGATCCTGATGCCCGTGCTGGCCAAACTGGCAGACGAGTACCAGGGCCGGTTCGTGCTTGCCAAGCTCAACACCGAGGAGCAGCAGGCGATCGCGGCCCAGTTCGGCATCCGCAGCATTCCGACGGTCAAGCTGTTCCGCGACGGGGCACCTGTGGACGAATTCATGGGCGCATTGCCCGAAGCCGAGATCAGGGCCTTTCTCGACAGACATCTGCCACGCGAGTCGGACGGCGCTGTCGTGCAGGCCGAGCAGCGCCTGCGCGCCGGAGACGGCGAAGGCGCGCTGGCACTGCTCAGACAGGCGCAGACAGAGGATCCGTCAAACCCGCGCGTCGTGACCGCAATCGCCCAGGTCCAGGCCGCGACAGGCGATCCGGAAGGTGCCGAGCAGACCTTGGCGGGGCTGCCGCCGGGCGAACAGGACGACCCCGACATTGTCCGCCTTCGCGCCCAGCTGTTCTTCGACCGGGTTGCTGCGGCCGCCGGCCCGCACGAGGCC
>CBDTXT010000295.1:0-4465 GCA_965364465.1 uncultured Chromatiaceae bacterium | reverse complement strand
CTGGCTCGGTGCGGTCTGGTCGTCGTGTTCACCGGATTTCGGCGTCGACGGCATCCTAGACCGCTTCGGCCAGATCGCGCCCAGGCTGCTGATCGCGGCCGACGGTTACCGCTTCAAGGGCCGGCTGATCGACCTGCGCGCCAAGGTGGCAGCGGTGCGCGAGGGGCTCGGCCCGGACTGCGCGCGGTGCCTGCTGATCGCTTGGCAGGGTACCGGTGCGATGCCCGGCAGCCTGGACTGGGACGCGCTGCTGGCCGGCGATGCGGAACCGCCGCCGTTCGCCCAGTTGCCGTTCGATCACCCGCTGTACATCCTGTTCTCGTCCGGTACCACCGGCAAGCCCAAATGCATCGTGCACGGCGCCGGCGGCACGCTGCTGCAGCATCTGAAGGAACATCGCCTGCACACCGACATCCGGCGCGACGATAGGCTGTTCTACTTCACCACCTGCGGCTGGATGATGTGGAACTGGCTGGTGTCCGGCCTGGCCAGCGGCACGACCCTGGTGCTGTTCGACGGCAACCCGTTCCACCCGAGCGCCGATGCGTTGTGGCGCATGGCCAATGACCTGGGCGTGAGCGTGTTCGGCACCAGTGCCAAATATCTCTCGGCGCAGGAGAAGGCCGGCGTGCACGTGGCCGGCGCGCTGCCGCTCGAGCGTTTGCGCGCGGTGCTGTCGACCGGCTCCCCGCTGGCGCCCGAGTCGTTCGACTACCTGCTGCACGACATCAAGCCGGGCGTGCAGATCTGCTCGATCTCGGGCGGCACCGACATCGTCTCCTGCTTCGCGCTCGGCAACCCGTTGCTGCCGGTGCGCCGCGGCCAACTGCAGTGCCGCGGTCTGGGGCTGGCGGTCGACGTGTTCGACGCGAACGGTCGCAGCCTGCGCGGACAAGCGGGCGAACTCGTCTGCACCCGTCCGTTCCCCTGTATGCCGGTCGGCTTTTGGAACGACCCGGACGGCAGCCGCTACCGGGCCGCTTACTTCGAGCGGTTTCCCGGCGTCTGGACACATGGCGACTGGACCATCCTGACCCGCGACGGCGGCCTAATCATCGAAGGCCGCTCCGACGCGGTGCTCAACCCGGGCGGGGTACGCATCGGTACCGCCGAGATCTACCGCCAGGTCGAACGCCTGCCGGAAATCCAGGAGAGTGTCTGCGTCGGGCAGCCCTGGGACGACGACGTGCGCGTGCTGCTCTTCGTCGTCATGCGCGGCGGGGCGACGCTGGACGACGCGCTGCGCGGTCGGATCCGCCAGACCCTGCGCGACAACGCGAGTCCGCGTCATGTGCCGGCGAAGATCCTGCAGGTGGGTGACATCCCGCGCACCCGCAGCGGCAAGATTTCCGAGCTTGCGGTACGCGACACCATCGAGGGGCGCGTAGTGAAGAACACCGAGGCATTGCTGAATCCCGAGGCGCTGGACCAGTATCGCGCGCTGCCCGAGCTGCGTCAGTCCTGAAAACCGGAAAACGGCAACCGGCCCCGAATGAGAAAGGCGCGGTCAGACCACGATAGTCAAGTCAGGGTTCGGGGCAGATGCGGTCTGTCCGCGTCAGCGCGGGGGCGTGAGGCACCTGATGACCAGACCAGCGGCCTGCCGGGCTCGGCGGCCGTCTGCTGCTTCGTCAGTCATCGCGCCACCTGATCTTTGCGAAAATTGGATATATGAACGCGTGTCACTGGACTAGATTGCCGGACAGAACAAGGGATCGGGAATCGCGTGTCGGCAGGCGACGTTTCTGCGACCTCGGATAGCCGCGCCTAGCCGGCTTGGGTATGCTTCGCAGGCGGTGCACGCCTCGGCGCCGAAACATTGGCCGGGCGCTCGGTACAACGCGACTTGAAAATTTCGAAGAACAAGAGGGCTGGCTCCCCGGGCCCCCGACATTCGCAAGGAGTGGTTAATGAAAAGCCGATTTCCGATGGCAGCCATCCTGGCCGCCTCCCTGAGTTGTGCGACCGCCGAGCAGGTGCCCGTCGAACAGGTCGTCGTCGATGGGATGACCGAGCGGGTCCTGCTGGATGCCTGCGCCTATCTGCGCTCCGCCGAGCGCTTCTCGGCGCAGTTCGACACGTCGTTCGACGACGTGCTGCTCGATGGCACCGTCGTGCAATACAGCCGCGGCAGTGCTGTGACCCTGGCCCGACCGGATCGCCTGCGCATAGACGTCGAGGGCGATCGCGGCGAGCGCAGCATTTATTACGACGGCAAATCGATGACGGTCTACCGGCCGGAAAGCGGGGTATATGCGGCCGTTGAGGCACCATCCACGCTGGATGCGACGCTCGACCTGGCTGTCGAGAAGGGCATCTCGGTGCCGATCGACGACCTGCTGTACGCGCAGCCCTGCGCGGCGCTCGGCGAACGTTTGCGCAGCGGGATCTACGCCGGGCTGCACTATCTCGCGGGTGACTGGTACCACCATTTGCTGCTCGAGACCGATGCGCTCGACATGCAGCTCTGGGTCGCGCAGGGCGAGACGCCGTTGATCCGCAAGGTGCTCATGATCTACCGCGAGAGGCCCGGTGCACCGCGCCACACCACACTGATTTCGGACTGGGATTTCGATCCCGAGACCGATGACGCGATGTTCCAGTTTGATCCGCCCGAAGCTGCGCGCCAGGTCGTGTTTCGCGTGCACGAGGCGGCGCAGGGGGAGGCCCAACAATGATCAAAATACAGCGTAAGAATAAAATCCTGAAGGCGGCCGGCCATGTCTTTTTCGCCGCGCTGCTGGTGGTCGGACCGAGCATGGGTCCGGTCGACAGCGTCGACGGTGTGGCGGATGCGGCCAATCGAGGCGGCGGTGGAAAGGCCAAGGCGGCGCGTGGTGGCGGTCGCAAGGCGGCTTCGAGACCGAGCAAGGTCGACCGTAAACCGCGCGCTTCCAGTGCCCGGCAGGGCTCGGTGAAACAGGCCGGCAGGCCGGCGTCGCGACCGGCCAAGCCCAAGGCGCGGCCTGCGACCCGGCCGGCCAAGCCTGCCGCGCGCCCGTCGACGGCCCGGCCCGCGACACAGCAGGCCAGGCCGAGTACTGCGGCGGCCAAGCCATCTGCGGACCGCAGCAAGGCAACGCGCGAGCAGCAACAGAAGGATCGTACGGCCAGGCAGCGCGAACGCAGCGGCAACGTCCAGGATCGTGGCGAGTTCAACAAGAAGCTGCAGAACCACGAGGCACCGAGGACGGCCAGCGCCAAGACCGGAGACCGCAAGGCCGCAGCGGCCGAAAAACGTGACAACAGCAAGGCGGCGGCCGGCGAGAAGCGCGACACGCGCCAGGCGAACGTGGCCGAGCAGCGTGACAACCGCAAGGAGGCGGCTGGCGACAAGCGCGAGGCGGCCGGTGAAAAGCAGCGGGAGCGACGGGAGCAGACCGCCGAACAGCGCGAAGAGCGCAAGAAACAGGTCGAAGAGAGCCGCAAGGACTACGCCGACAAGCGCGAGGACATCCGCAACGACCGACTCGAGGCGGCCGAGGAACTGCAGGAGAACCGGCTCGACTTCTTGGAGGAACGTCGCGAGGATCGGATGGACTTTGCCGAGGACTGGAGAGACGACCGGCGCGATTTGTACGAGGACATCTACGACGACCGGCGTTACTGGGGCTACGACCACCACCATCACTACGATTACGATGATGACAACGATTGGCTCTGGGGTATCGTCGGCGGCGTCGCCGGTTTTGCAATTGGTGCGGCAGTGAGTTCGCCGCCGGAAGGCACGGTCGCTGTCCCCTACAACAACCAGAACTACCAGTACTACGGCGGGGCCTTCTACGAGCCAGCGCCTTCCGGCCAGGGCTACGTTACCGCGCCGGCGCCGGTCGGCGCGACCGTCGAGGCGCCACCGATGGACTGCACCATCGTGTTCGGTCCGAGCCCGGAAGATCCCGGCTACTGCTATTTCCAGGGCGCGTTCTTCCTGTACGACGAGCAGAGTGACAACTATGTGGTCGCCGAGCCGCCTGAGGGCACCGAGGTGCCCTACATGCCCGACGGCTACGAGTTGCAGACCATCAACGGCGTCGACTACTACAAGCTCGGCGCGACCTATTACCGGCCGTATATCGCCGGTGACGAGGAGGTCTTCGTAGTCTCCAACGTCTGACCCCGAAAGATGGCGACGCTGCGCCTGGCAGCGTCGCCTCCGCTGGTCGAACGGCGGAGGGCAGGGCAGCAACCGCGATTCACCAATTTGCCGATGTGCCCAGTTCGGCATCGAATAGGGGACCCAACGATGCGCAAACTCTCACGGTGGGCTTGTTTGGAACTGGCCGTGGCGGGCGCGCTGCTGTCGGTGGCGACTGCGGTAAAGGCGTTCGATGCGGCGGGCGTTCAGGCGGAGGTGCTCGAAGGGCGGCCGTATTCACCCTACGCCGACCGCGCCGTCCCCAGCCAGGTGTATTTCGGCGACACCCATGTGCACACCGCGATCTCGGCCGACGCGGCGTGTGGCGGC
>CBDTXT010000294.1:0-4478 GCA_965364465.1 uncultured Chromatiaceae bacterium | reverse complement strand
GCGCGCGAGCCGCGACCCGGCCGGGTCAAGACGCGCCTGGTGCCCGCACTGGGCTCGAACCTCGCCGCCGCACTGTACCGAGAACTGCTGCGGGACACGCTGCAGACTGCGGCCGCCAGCACCGCGGAAAGGCTGGAATTGTGGGTGGACCGTCCCGATCCCGGCCCCTATCTGAGCCAGGCCGCACGCGCTGCGGGGATGCAACTGCACACCCAGCGCGGTTCGGATCTCGGCCTGCGGATGCACCACGCCCTCGCCCAGGCGCTGGCGCGCTGCGGGTCGGCGGTACTGATCGGCAGCGACTGCCCGGAGTTCGACCCGGATTACCTCGACCACGCGTTCGACGCACTGCAACATCGCGATGCGGTGATCGGCCCGGCCGCGGACGGCGGCTACGTGCTGATCGGCCTGAACCGGCCGCAGCCGGCGCTGTTCCGCGATATCCGCTGGGGCGGCGCGCAGGTGCTGGAGGCGACACGCGAGCGACTGCGCGGTCTCGGACTCGCCTGGCAGGAGCTGCCGACATTGCACGATCTCGACGAACCGGGTGACCTGGCACGTTTCCCCCGACTCGCAGCGCGGGCACGCGCCGCGATCACGGCAGGCACCTGACTGGCCGGCGGCCGTCGCGATTGAACTCGGCCACGCGCCGCCTGCATCATGGTCCGCCACCCGATGCCGTACTGGAGGCAGAACGTCTTGAACTGGATCGACCGACAACCACTGCTGCTATTCATCGTGGCCGCACTCACGCTCGGGCTCGCGCCCTTCGTGCCGGAGCCGCACCTCTGGGAGAAGCTCAGGCTGCTGATGACCGGCTCGCTGTCGCGACCGCTGGATATCTTCGACCTGGTCCTGCACGGGGCCCCCTGGGTCCTGCTGTCGATCAAACTGTATCGGCTGGCGCTCGCAAAGCGCTCCGCGCCCTGAACGCTGCCGGAACCGCCGGTCTCGGGCGCGGCACCTGCTGCGCTGGCGCCTGAGCAATTTCTCTAACTCAATCTCAAGAATCATCAATAACCTGTTGTTTTTGTTTATTTTTAGTTTGACTTTTCTTCACGCCGCAAGGACAATCTGCCGAGGCAGCGCGCAACCTGGGCCCACCTGCCGGGCAGGCAGGGTAAACTGCCGCCCGCCCGACAGCCTGCCCGCGTCGTGCGAAACCCGAGTCCGCGAGGAGGAGACCCTGCCGTGACCCCCCAGCAGATGCCGAGCGTCGAATTGATCCAGGGTGCGGCCGCACCTCCGCCGCGGGCGCGCGGCCGCCGCTGGAAGTTGTTCTTCGGCGTGCTGCTGCTCGCCGGCGCGATCGGCCTCGCACTGGTCTATGGGCGCACGCCGGTCTATCAGGCCACCGCTTCGGTGCTGACGGTGAAACCCAAGGCGGTCGACACACGCAGCGCCGAGGCGGACATCGAACACGTCGCGATCCAGCGACGGCTCCTGCTGGGCGACGAACTGCTCGGCCAGCTCTCGGAATCGCTCGCCAGCGCCGGAGAGCAGGACCACACCAGCGTCGAATCGCTGCGCGAGTCGCTGCGCGCGGTCGCGGTACCCGATACCAACCTGCTCGAATTGCGCGCACGGGGCAGCGACCCGGAGCAGCTGCAGCATATTGCCAACCGCTGGGCCGATGCCTACCAGGCATTTCGCGCCGATCAGATAGAAGCGGCCACCGGCCGCACCACGCTCGAAC
This sequence comes from uncultured Chromatiaceae bacterium, assembly GCA_965364465.1. GTDB lineage: Bacteria > Pseudomonadota > Gammaproteobacteria > Chromatiales > Chromatiaceae > Thiosocius. The sequence goes on along the minus strand of CBDTXT010000294.1, from coordinate 2,782 downwards.
TGAATGAACAGCAGGCGCAACTGCAGGCGCGTATCGATCGGGCACGAGCGGAGCTGCTGGCCTACCGTGAGAGCCATGACATCGTGAGCCTCGAGCGCCAGGAGAACCGCAGCCTGGCCTCGCTCAAGGGACTCAATGATTCGCTGAACAAGGCGCGCGAGAGACTGGTCGAGGCCCAGGCCCGGCAGATCGCGGTCGAGGAGGCGGTCGCGCGCGGCGAAACGGTCATACCGAGCGAGCAGAAGGCGGAGATCGCACTGATGCAGCGGGATCTGGAGACGGCCAAGACACACCTGAGCGACCTTCAGGGCCGTTACACACAGGCCTATATCGAACGCGACCCGGTGCTGAAGGCCTTGCCCGGCCAGATCCGGAACATGCAGCGGGAACTCGATCACACGCTGGGCCTGGCCAGGGTGACCGTGCAGGACGAGGCCGCGCAGGAGGCGGAGGCGGCACGGGTCTCCGTCGGGGCCCTGGAAGCGCAGCTGGACGAACAGCAACGCCAGGTGCAACAGTTCACCGACCGGTTCAAGGAGTTCAAGGCGCTGGAGGAGGATCTCGCCCGTCTCGAGGCCATGCAGGCCGACAGCAGGGAGCGCCTGGCCGCGATCCAGGTCAGCAACCTGGAACGGTTCCCGCCAATTCAAATCGTCGAGCGGGCGCGCCTGCCGATCCAGCCGATCTATCCCAATTATCGGCGCGACCTGATAATCGCATTGGCCAGTGCACTCGCACTGGCCTTGTTCGTCACCTGGCTGGTGGATTTTCTCAGCGAAAAACCGCAAGCGGGATCGACGCCACCCTACCTGGGCGTGCGCATTGTCCATGGGGAGCCACCGCCGGCACTGGACGCGGCGCGACCGGACAACCGCCTGGGCTTCGGCGCACAGCCCACGCCCCGGCCCGCGCAGCCGCCGCCAAACCTGCCCGTCCTGCCGCGTGAGCTGACGGTGGGCGAGATGCGCTCGCTGCTGTCGGCGAGCGATCCGGTGGCTGCCGGATATGTCGCATTGCTGCTCTCGGGTGTGTCACCCTATGAACTCCCGCTGCTGCACTCGGCCTGTTTCGATCGTGCGAGCGGACGGGTCGAGGTGCCGGGTGCCGGCCGTCGGGGATTGACGCTGACCGCAACCGCCTGGCGCTGGCTGGAGCCGCTCATTGCCGAGATGAACCAAAGCCGGATGACGCTGACCGTGGCCGAACTCGACGGCAGACTGCGTCGCGCCGCACAAGACGCCAGGCTCGCCGATCCCGGCAGCGTCAACGCACTCGCCGTCTGGCACAGCTATGCGGTGTACCTGGTCCGTCAGGGCATCGGCGTGTCCTCGTTGATGCAGCGGGTCGGCGACCTGCCTTCCGGTGCGTTGGGCGCGTTGCTGCATTTCGCGCCGCCGGGTGGCGATCGGCCGTCCTCGGCGATCGATACCACCCACCCTGCACTGGCGTCTTGACCCGGCGTCCGCGGGTGCGGTTTAGCGCAGCCGCGTGGATCGACGCGGCACGCTGCTTGACGCGCGTCGCCGCGTCTCGGAGACTTCGGGAACGACCGTACGACAGGCAATGACCCAGGCGACCAAGCACACCTCCCGTCGATCGAGCCGCAAGCACGGGCTGATGTTGAGTCTGCTCGGGCTCTTGATCCTGGTCGAGGTGATCACGCTCGTCCTGGTCATGGCCTCGCAGCGCTTCGCCAGCGAGCAGGCCCTGCACGATTATGCGCATGAACTGTTGCAGAACGTGGCCGACGAGACGCGTGAGAACGCGGCGAGCTATCTGCGACGCGCGCAGGACAGCGTCTCGCTCGCGGCCGGCACCATCGAGGCGGGTCTGTTCACGAGCGACGAACCCGAACGGCTGGAGAACTTCTTTCTCCAGCAACTGACGGTGCTGCCGCAGATCGACGCCATCTTCCTGGGTGACAAGGAAGGCAGCTTCGTTTTCAGCAAACGCGATGCGTCGCAGGCGCGCAACGGCTTCCTGAGCAAGTTCATTCGCGCGCAGGCGCCGGCCTCGGAGCGCGTCACCTTCGTCAAACGCGATGCCGGGCTGAACGAGATATCGCGCTACGCGGACCCAGACGATCGCTACGACCCGCGCGAGCGGCCCTGGTACGAATCAGCCATCAAGGCCCGGCAGCCGATCTGGACTGATCCCTATATCTTCTTCACATCGCAGCAGCCGGGGCTCACCGTCGCACGCGCGGTGCGCGACGACGACAATAGCGTGCAAGGCGTGGTCGGCGCCGACATCGAGCTGTCGGCCCTTTCCGAATTCCTGACCACCCAGAAAGTCGGGGAAACCGGCGCCGCGTTCATCGTGCACAGCAACGGCGGGGTGCTCGCGCACCCGGACGCGGCAGACCTGGCCCAGGCCGGGGAACACAACAAACTTCGGCTGAGGCAGCTCGATGAACTCGATGCGGTCAGCGCCCACGCCGGCCGACGTCTGATGGATCGTTTCCCCGACCTGATCACGCTCGACCACACCTATTTCGACACCTTCGAACTCGATGGGCGCCGCTACCTGAGCATGTTCGTCCCCCTGCTGTCACATGGTCGCAACCGCTGGGTCATGGGCGTCTATGCCCCCGAAGACGAACTGGCGCAGACGATACGGGAGGGGCAGCGCAAGAGCATCTTCCTCGGCGTCGCAAGCAGCCTGCTGACGATCACCGCCGCGCTGCTGTTCCTCGTGATGATTGCGCGCCCGATCAACGCGCTGCAGCAGCAGGCCAGGGAAGACCCGCTGACCGGCCTGCTGAACCGCCGCAGCTTCGGTG
>CBDTXT010000293.1:0-4488 GCA_965364465.1 uncultured Chromatiaceae bacterium | reverse complement strand
GCGGTTCTTCACCGCGGACAAACCGGCCAGCGCACTGAACGAGATCGAGACCCTGAGCAATCCCGAGGCCCGTCTGCACGAGGGTGACCTGGTCAGCGATCGTGGTGGGCGCGGGGGCAATGGCGGTGCCGCGCACAATTACAGTACCGGCAACGAGGCCAAGCAAGAGGCGGCCAACCGCTTTGCCGCCGAGGTCTGCAAGCATCTGGAAAAGGGACGTAACGATCATGCCTTCGGCAAGCTCTACGTGATGGCGGCCCCGCATTTCCTCGGCTTGATGCGCAAGCATCAGTCAGATGCGCTGCGCGGGCTGGTCAGCGACGAGATCGCGAGCGACCTGACCACGCATTCGCCAGAGCGGATCCGGGCACGACTGCCGGAGTATCTTTGACTAGAGACAGTGGGCTGGATGCGCGAGCTGCCGGGACCCCATTGGTCGCGCTGTGTGCCGATCAGCTGATTCATTCCTGTGATCTGGCGGCGCTGGATTTCGCCGACACCTCGCAGCTCAAGCCACAAGACGATCCGCTGGGTCAGGATCGGGTGCTGAGCGCGATCGAGTTCAGTACCGGGATCGACCGCCTTGGCTACAACCTCTATCTGATGGGTTCACCGGGTGTCGGGAAACACCACCTTCTGACACGCGTGCTGGCCGCCCGGGCCGCTGGGGAGGCCAAGCCGGCAGACTGCTGCTATGTCGCCGATTTCGCCCGACCGGAGCGCCCCAATGCGTTGACCCTGCCGTCTGGACGCGGCAGCGAGCTGCGGCGCGATCTGCAACAGCTGGTCGAGGACCTGCTGTCGGCGCTGCCGGCCGCATTCCAGAGTGAGGAATACCGCCGTCGCTCACAGGAGATCCAGGACGAGTTCAAACGCCGTGAAGACGACGTCGCCAGCAAGCTCGGGCGGCATGCCAGCGAACGCAGTATCTCCCTGGTCTCGACGCCTTCCGGTTTCAGCCTGATGCCGATGAAGGACGGCAAGGCGCTGAACCCGATTGAGTTCCAGGCCCTGGACGAGGCGGATCAGACGCGTCTGCAGGCGGCGCTCGATGAACTCAAGGAGGAGCTACGCCGCACGCTGGGCCGCATCCCACTCTGGAAGCGCGAGTTACGCCAGCGCCTGCGCGCGCTGGATGCGGAAGTGACCGAGCTGACGGTGGACCAATTGCTGGTGGAACTGCAGGAGCGCTACGCCGATCTGCCCGAGGTGCTCGAGTATCTGGGCGCGCTGGGCGCCGACGTGGTGGAGCATGGGGCGCTGTTTCTGCCCGACGAGCGCAGTGATAGCCCGTCTGCGGACGACCCGCGCTTCACCCGCTACCGGGTGAACCTGATGGTGGGCAACGGCGGCGGCGAGGGCGCGCCGGTGGTCTACGAGGACAACCCCACTTACCAGAATCTCGTCGGACGGATCGAGCACGTCGCGCAGATGGGCACCCTGACCACCGACTTCACGCTGATCCGGCCGGGTGCGCTGCATCGCGCCAACGGCGGCTACCTGGTGCTCGATGCGGACAAGCTGCTGCAGCAGCCGTTTGCGTGGAATGCGTTGAAGCGCGCATTGAATGGCGAGGAGATCCGCATCGAGCCCGTTGGGCGCCTGTTCGGCCTGGTCGAGACCGTGTCGCTCGAGCCCGAGCCGATTGCGCTGCGGCTCAAGGTGGCACTGGTCGGGGAACGCCAGCTGTACTATCTGCTGAAGGCCTACGACCCAGATTTCGGGCCCTTGTTCAGCGTCGTCGCCGATTTCAACGAGGACATGCCGCGCGGCAACGGGCGCGAAACCGCCTATGCGCACCTGATCGCCACATTGCTGGAACGTGATGCGCTCAGGCGGATGAGCCGCGACGGTGTCGCACGCGTGATCGACTGGGCGTCACGCCGTGCCGGGGACGGTGAGAAGCTGTCGCTGCACCTGGGCAGCCTCAGTCGCCTCTTGCAGGAGGCGGACTACTTCGCCCGCCAGGACGCCGACAAGCAGATCATCGATGCCGCGCACATACAGCAGGCGGTGGACGCGCAGCTGGGCCGCGCCGACCAACTGCGGCGCCGCTTGCAGGACGCGATCCTGCGCGGCACGCTGCTGATCGATACGCAGGGGCGGCAGCTCGGTCAGGTCAATGGCCTGGCGGTGATCCAGGCCGGCGAGCAGGCCTTTGCCAGTCCGACGCGGATCAGCGCGACGGCCAGGATCGGTAGTGGCGAGTTGGTCGATATCGAGAGCCAGGCCGACCTGGCCGGTGCGATTCACAGCAAGGGTGTGATGATCCTGTCGGCCTATCTGGCCAATCGCTATGCGCGTCATCAGCCGCTGTCGCTGTCCGCGAGCCTGGTGTTCGAACAGTCTTACGGCATGATCGAGGGCGACAGCGCCTCGCTTGGCGAGCTGTGCGCACTCCTGTCCGCGATCGGTGACCTGTCGCTCGACCAGTCGCTGGCGGTGACCGGTTCGGTCAACCAGCATGGCCAGGTGCAGGCGGTTGGCGGGGTCAACGAAAAGATCGAGGGCTTTTTCGACATCTGCGCGGCGCGCGGCCTGAGCGGCCATCAGGGCGTCGTGATACCGGCCGCCAATGCGCGCGACCTGATGTTGCGTGCGGATGTCAGGCAGGCGGCCGGACGCGGCGAGTTCCATGTCTACGCTGCGGCGCATGCGGATCAGGTGATGGCATTGCTGACCGGCATGCCGGCGGGCAGTCCGGACGCCGACGGCGTTTATCCGCAGGACAGCTGCAATGGCCGTGTGCAGACGCGTCTGATCGAATGGACCGCGATGCGCCAGCGCTATTCGGCGGGTGCGAACGGACGGCTCGCCGAGTGACGCGGTAACAGGTCTTCAGTGCTCGGCGCGGACGGCGCGCAGCAATTGCTCGCAGACATCGGGAAACGCGTCTTGGACCCGGTTCCAGTTCGGGATGAACGGTGACTCCATCGGGTTGCTCAGGAAGGTTTCGCCGGCCGCCATGATGCTCTGTGCGAACACCTCGATATTGCTTTCCTCCTGGTGACGGTCGTATCGCAGGCCGTTGATCTTGGCATCGAAGAAGTATTGCTCGGTCGCGTCCAGTGCGATGCGGTAATAGCTGGCCTTGATGGAACGAAAATCTTCGGTCGACAGCGTGACGCCCTCGGTCGCAAGCTTCCGATAGAGCGACTTGGCGATCTCCACGCTCATGCGCATCAGCCCGCTGCTCGCGTCGTCTTCTGACAGCACCTGGTGCTTGTGGTCGTACTGGTCGGCGATGTCGACCTGGCACACGTTGCTGCGCGCCAGCGTCCGGTAGACCTCGGATAGCACGCCAATCTCGAGGCCCCAGTCACCCGGGATGCGCAGTGTCTTGACGAAGCCGCGGCTCAGCGAGAATTCGCCGGACAGCGGGTACCGGAAGCTGTCCATGAAATCCAGGTAGTCCATTGGACCCACGACCTTTTTCAACGCCCGCAGCAGCGGGGTCACGAACAGCCGCGTCGCGCGACCACTCAGCCGGTTGCCGTCGATCCGCGCGTAATAGCCCTTGCAGAAGTCGAAGCTGAACGCCGGGTTGGCGACCGGATAGAACAGGCGCGCCGGCAGGCTGCGATCATAGGTCAGGATGTCGCAATCGTGCAGCGAGATCGCCTCACAGTGTTCGAGTGCCAGTGCATAGCCGAGGCAATACCAGGCATTGCGGCCCTTGCCGGCCTGGGTCGGCGCGAGATTCTGTGACTGCAGTTCGGCATCGATCTCGCGTAGCCAGGGACCGTCATTCCACAAGATGTGCACGTTTTGTGGCAGTACCGAAAAGAAGCGCCGTGCATGGTCGAACTGCTGCTCGTCGGCCTGGTCGAGGCCGACGATGATGTCACCGATATAGCTTGCCTGCCGGAGTTCATCGACGATCTTGGGCAGCGCCGGGCCCTCGAGTTCCGAGTACAGGCTCGGCAGGATAAGCGCCATCGGGCGTTCGGCCGAGAAGCCCTTCAGTTCCGCCTCCATTTCCTCGATCGGGCGGTGGCAAAGCTTGTGCAGGGTGGTGATGGTACCGTTCTGAAAAAAGTCCAATTGCCGATGCCCCTCAGGTCTCCGCTGCGCCAATGCCGAGCTCTTGCAGAATCTGCAGCACCGCGGCGTTCCAGCCGACGGGCCCCGGATGCTCGGTGAACAGGGTCTGCCGGATGCCGTGCGCGGCGAGGTGTGTCCCGTCCGGGCGCCGGATCACGACTGCGATGTCGGCATTCTGCAGCATTTCCGTGTCGTTTGCGCTATCACCAAGCGCGATGACGATCGGTGCCTGCGCCGTGTCGGCGGCGAACAGCGCGCGCATCCTGCGCATGCCCTCGGCCTTGCTGGTCTGCCCCATCAAATGATGGAAGCGCCCGCCGCGAGAGCCTGGTCCGCCTCTCCGAGGACACCTGTGTCATCGAAGAGGAGGAGCGCCCCGCCGGAGGCACCTTCGAGCTCGTACGCGTGACGGAGTTGACGAGGGCTCGCTAGCCCGCGGCCTCC
>CBDTXT010000292.1:0-4512 GCA_965364465.1 uncultured Chromatiaceae bacterium | reverse complement strand
CCCCGCCCTCGACCTGCCAGGCCTGCGCGGCGGTGGCCTCGCGCGAGGCAAGCGTCAGCCGCGAAACCGACGCGATCGCCGGCAGGGCCTCGCCACGAAAACCCATGCTGGCGATGCGCTCGAGGTCCGCGAGTGCGGTCAGCTTGCTGGTGGCGTGCCGGGCCAGCGCCAGCGCCAGGTCGTCCGGCGCGATCCCGGACCCGTCGTCGCTGACGCGGATCAGTTTGGTGCCGCCCTGATCCACGTCGATCTGCACCCGGCCGGCCCCGGCATCGAGGCTGTTCTCCACCAACTCCTTGACCACCGAGGCGGGCCGCTCGACCACCTCGCCGGCGGCGATTTGATTGATCAACTGGGTGGGAAGGGCGTGAATGCGGCTCGACATCCGATCATTTTGCCACTACCGGGCCGCAGCAAGACAGCCCGGCAGCCCCCCGGGCGCGCGGCCGGCGCTTGTGCGCGCGAGCAGCGAATCAGGAATCCGGGATGACCAGGACCTGTCCGATTCGGATCAGGTTGTCGCTGCGAATGCGATTTTCGCGGCGCAGCGAAACGAGGCTCACCTGATAACGCGATGCGATCTCCGACAGCGTGTCGCCGCGAGCGATCACGTGCTTCGTGGCCTTATTCTGGCGTTCGGCCAACAGCGTGCCGGGCGGCGGGGACGCGGCGAAGAACTGTTCGACGCCGCGCTTGATCGCCTTCGCCAGCCGTGTCTGGTACACCGGGTCACGAAGATTGCGTTCTTCCTTCGGGTTCGAGATGAAGCCGGTCTCGACCAACATGGAAGGGATATCGGGCGACTTCAGTACCATGAAGCCGGCCTGCTGCACACGCCGGCCGTGGACCTTCCCGACCCGTCCCAGTTGCGCGTAGACCTTGGCCGCCGCGCTCAGGCTGGCGTGCTGGGTGGCCGACTGCGACAGGTCGAGCAGCACCGAGGCCAACACGTCGTCCTTGTCGTCCAGCTTCACACCGCCGACCAGGTCGGAGGAATTCTCCTTTTCTGCCAGCCAGCGGGCCGCCTCGCTCGACGCTCCGCGCTGGGAAAGCACATAGACGGAGGAGCCTCGCACCCGCTTGTCACGGAAAGCGTCGGCGTGGATCGACACGAACAGGTCTGCACGGTGCTTTCGGGCCAGGGCCATGCGCTTGCGCAGGCCGATGTAGTAATCGCCGGTCCGGGTGAGGACCGCACGCATGCCCGGCTCGGCGTCGATTTCCTTTTTCAGCCGCCGCGCTATTTCGAGCGTGACGCGTTTTTCCTCGGTTCGGAAACGCGAGCCCGAGGCACCCGGGTCCTCGCCGCCATGACCGGCGTCGATTGCGACCACCACCTCGCGCGCGCGCTGGATGTCGCGCGCAGACTTGGCCACCCGGGGCTTGCTGCTCGCCTCGGCCGGATAGAGATCCACCACCAGGCGATGCCCGTAGGTCGCGTTCGGTTTGAGCAGGAATGTCTTGGGACGCACCGCCTTTTTCAGGTCCAGCACGAACCTCAGGCTGCCGTCCGAGCGCGCGGCATGACGCATCCCACCCAGGTAGCGGTCCGATATGCCCCTGGCGCTAAAACCGTCCGCCAGGCGACCCTTGACCAGGTCGATCACCAGCCGGTCCGGTCCACTGAGCGAAAACACCCGGTGTTCCGCGGGGCCGCTGGTATCGAACACCAGGCGCGTGTGATCGGGCGCGGTCCACAGCCGGACCCCGACGACCTCGGCTGCCAGCAAAGGCGCCGCGAGCAACGAAAATATGATTAAGAAGAACAGCTTTCTCATTAGGGGTTCAGAGTTTTGCGCAGCCCTGAGCCGATGCTGATTAAGCTAGCACAAGAAAGATCTTTTTCCTAGGTAAAACGGCTGGATATACTCGCTTTCTAGAAAGATTCTCATAGTTTACCCAGCGCCTTACGGCCACGCGGGCCCAGCGCATCAACTTCGATCCGGCGGCCATCGGCGCAGTGGGTGATGCGCACCCGCAGATCGGGCGCCGGCAACCAGCCAAGCCCGCGCTCGGGCCACTCGATCAGCAACAGCGCGTCCTCTGCCAGCAACTCGCGCAGGCCGAGGTACTCGAGTTCGCCGGGATCGCCGACTCGGTACAGGTCGAGGTGATAGACCCTGCGGCCGTCCACGTCGTACGGCTCGACCAGCGTGTAGGTCGGACTCTTGACCGCACCGACATGCCCCAGATGATGCAGGAATCCGCGTGCCAGCGTGGTCTTGCCAGCGCCTAGATCACCCTCCAGAAAGATCAGCAACGGGGCGGTGCAGGCCGCCGCCAGCCGCGCGCCGAACGCCTCCTGCTCGGCCGCGTCGCCAAGCCGCAACGATAAGGTATCTGGTGCGCTCATTGGGGATTCGCCAACCTACGAACCGCCGCGACGAGGTCCCCGGCCAGCAATCCACGCTCACCGCCCTTGCGAGCGGCCGCATCGCCGGCCGCGGCATGCAGGCAGACGCCGCTCTCGGCCGCATCCCGCAGATCCAGGCCCTGTGCGAGCAGGCCCGCAATCACGCCGGTCAGTGCGTCGCCCATGCCGCCGCTCGCCATACCGGGATTGCCCTCGCTGCACAGCGCCGGCGGCACATGGCCGGCGCCGGCGATGATCGACCCGACGCCCTTGAGTACCACGCAGCCGCCGAATCGACGCTGCAGACCTCCAGCAGCATCGAGCCGCCGTTCATTGACCTCGGCGCCGCGCTTATCGAGCAACAAAGCGGCCTCGCCGGGATGCGGCGTCAACACCCAGTCTTCGCGGCGCAACGGCGCGGCTGCCAGCAGGCGCAGCGCATCCGCGTCGACCACCAGGGGTCCGTCCGACGAGCTGGCGAGCTCCCACAGGCGATGCGCCCAGTCGTCCTGGCCCAGACCGGGCCCGATCGCGACAACGCTGGCCTGCTGCAGCAGCGGGCGCAGCCGGGTCGGATCTTCGACCGCGTGCACCATGATCTCGGGACGCGCAGCGAGCACCGACGCGACATGGCCCGGCCGCGTCGCCAGGCTGACCAGCCCGCTGCCGCTGCGCAGTGCCGCCTCGGCGGCGAGTCGCGCCGCGCCGCCCATGCCGTGGTTACCGCCGATGACCAACACATGTCCGAAATGGCCCTTGTGCACGTTGCGGCGACGCGGCGCGAGCAGCCGACCCTGTTTCTGCCAGTCGATTCGGCGCGCCGACGGCAGGCTGCTGCGGTAGACCGCCGCCGGGACGCCCAGCGCGTCGAAATGGACCGACCCGGCGCAGTCGGGACCATCCGCCGTGAACAGGCCGACCTTGAGACCGATGAAACTGATCGTCGCCGCGGCACGCACCGCGTCGCCGAGCACCGCACCGCTATCGGAATGCAGACCCGAGGGTACGTCGATCGCAAGGCACGGCGCCCGGTGGGCATTCACCCCGGCGATTGCGGCGGCCCAGCGATCTGCGACCGGGCGCTCCAGTCCGGTACCGAACACCGCATCGACGATCAGATCGACGTCTTCCGGCAGGGCCTCAAAATCCGGCCACCCCCCCGCCGACTCGGACCAGCGCACGGCGTTGTGCCGGGCGTCACCGCGCAGCCGGTCGCGATCGCCGAGTTGCAGCACCTGCACCTGCAGACCGGCCTGGCGTGCCAAGCGGGCGACCACGAAACCGTCGCCGCCATTGTTTCCGGTGCCAGCGAGCACGATCAGACGCCGGGCATCCGGCCACCGTTGCCGCAGGAGCTTGAACGCCGCTTGCCCGGCGCGCTCCATCAGCTCGAGGCCTGGAATCGCGTAACGGTCGATCGCGATCCGGTCGAAGTCGCGCACCTGCGCAGCGGTATACAGCGCCCGCGGCAGTGCCTCGGTGTCGGGCAACGCTCGGTGCGTCATCCGAACCCCGCGCGGCCGCGCGCCGAAAAGCCAATGGCAGGGTCGGCCGATGCCGCGCTCGCGGTGTCCGGGCCGTGCGTCCGGGGACGCATACCGCAGACTTGCGAGCCGGCGCTGGCTGCGTCAATGTAACGGCGATGCCGACGCATCATTCGAATTGTCCCCTCCGCCTGATGAGATGCAAAGACGTCTGGACACCGATTTAAGCACGCTTGCCCGGCGCATCAAACGTTGGGGCAGTGAGCTCGGCTTCCAGCGGATCGGGATCTGCGACACCGAACTCGACGAGGCCGAACGCCATCTCGCGCAAACAGGCGGAAAAGGGTAATAACACTTCAAAATTCCTGAATTATCTCGAGTTGCAGCTCGATTTTCCGCTGCGGCGGCTCTTCAAATCGAAGGCGATGCGGAACTGCTATGCGGGAGTCACGGTTGTGCATCGCTCCGGCATCTTCGGTACATCTGATTTGCTCGGGGATGTGTCGGGTGGCGCAGACTGGATTACTGCACACCTCGAATGCGCTGTGGGGCGAAAGTCATGATGTACAAGAGCATAGTGTTACGCACACTGATCGCGTGCCTGGTCCTCACCCTGCAGCCGGTTGCCAGTGCTCAGTGGCAGGAAGATCCGGACGACAAGCGGCAAGCCAAGGC
>CBDTXT010000291.1:0-4513 GCA_965364465.1 uncultured Chromatiaceae bacterium | reverse complement strand
GCCACCGACGTTTCCTCCAGAAACAACCCGTATCGGCCTAAGTAAGTGCCATTCGCATTAAGGGGATTCATTAAATGGGTGAAAAATGCGGCTCGCTGTTATTCTCGTTTGTCGCCCCTTTACTGCGCTCAGGCCGCTGTCCAGACCGGCGCATTGCCAACCTTCTCCAACAAAAAATCGATGAAGATCCTGACTTTCGCAGTCAGTACATTCGATTGCGGATAGACGAGCCACAGCGCTGTCTGGTCGTCGACCTTGTAGTCAGGCAAGACACGGACCAGCGAGCCCTCGGCGAGTTCGCGGTGGACGCTCCACAGTGAGTTCATGGAGATGCCCACCCCCGCGATGGTCGCAATCTTCTGGCTGAGACCATCATCGACTACGAGCCGGCACCCGGCCAGATGCGGATCGAACTGCGCTGTCTGGCCATCCCGCCCAACCAGCGGTATCGGTGACTGCGCCTTGAACGCGATCAGTTGGTGCGTCGCGAGCTCATCGGGATGTGCGGGCGTTCCCTGTTGAGCCAGATAGTCGGGGGACGCACACAGGATTCGCATATCGTCGGCCAGTCTGCGCCCTTTCAGGCTGCTATCAGGGAGCGCCGAATTGCGTAGCGCAAGATCGAAGCTGCCCTGAATCAGGTCGAACTCCATATCGGTGAGTCGGAGGTCGAGGCTGATGCCAGGATGTGAGGCTAGAAAATCGGGCAGAATCGGCGCGATATACAGCTGGGCAAAAGTGCTCGGCGCGGTGAACCTCAGGGTGCCCGTCGCCACTAGGTTGCCGCGTCCCAGCGCGGCGTGTGCGGCATCTTCCTGGGCGAGAATCTCCCTGGCGTAAGGCAGAAACTCTGCCCCCTCCAGCGACAGAGCGACTTTGCGCGTCGAGCGACGCAGCAGATCTGCCCCCAACGCCTTCTCCAGTTTCGCCAGTCTGGCGCTGGCAACCGCTGGCGCCATGCCAAGTTCGCGACCGGCTGCACTGATATTGAGTTTTTCGGCCGCGAGGACGAACAGACGAATGCTTTCGGTGTCCATTAGATTATATTCGTTTCACGAATACTGAACTCCATTCTAAGTCATTTTTTTACTTTTTCCGAAACACTATCTTTCTGTGCACCACCTGACCGTCCATCAGCCGGAGACGCACCATGACCTGCGACAAATTCACCACGTTTGTCGTCCAGATCGAAAGCGCTGTCGCATGGGTCACATTCGCCTATCCGCCGGTCAACATCCAGGGGCTGCCGATGCTTGCGGACCCCAACAAACTGGCCCAGTAACTGGAAGCAACCGACACGGTGAAGGTGTTTGTATTCCAGTCGGCTCACCCGGAAATCTTCGTCGCGCATGCGGATACTGAATTTCTGAAGTGTATGTCCGGCAATGCCGTCTCGCGGGACGAAGTAAAGCTGCTGGATCTGCATGTCGTGTTGGAGCGGATCAGCAAACTGCCTCGGGCGACAGTTGCCAAGATCGAGGGCTCTGCCCCGGGGTGGCGGCCATGAGTTTGCGCTGGCTTGTGATATGCGTTCTGCGGCTCGCGGCAAAGCCAGGTTCATGCAGATGGAAGTGGGCATGGGCGTTCTGCCCGGCGGCGGCGCTGCCACTCGTAGGCATTACCGCCTATGAAAGCATGCTCGAGAATATTGGGCGGATCGTCGAGGCGAACATCAAAGGCCGCAAACGTGACGCGTTCGAAACAGTGACGAAAGGAGGTGACGTCTTGAAAATGAAACTTACAGCGGTAGCGCTGACGACATTGGTAGCAGTCCACTCGGCTTGTGCGGGTGACAGTCGGGAGGTTGTCCTGACGTCTGAAGTCGAGTGGGAGCAGCTCAACCCCGCCCGGGGAGACAAGAGCCCGCAGGCCGGCACGCTCTGGGGTGACCGCAAGGGCCCGGTTCCGACAGGTTTTCTCGCCAAGTTCGTCGACGGTTTTTCATCGCCACCGCACATCCACAATGCCACCTACCGCGCGGTAGTGATTAGCGGCAGCATTCACAACGATGACCCTGAGGCCGTTGACATGTGGATGCCGGCCGGTTCCTTCTGGACGCAGCCGAAAGGCGAAGTGCACATCACCGCAGCCAAAGGCGCGACCAACGTGGCGCTGGTCGAGATCGACCGGGGGCCGTATCTGGTCATGCCGACCGAGGAGGCGTTTGACAGTGGAGAGAGGCCGATCAACGTGGACGCGTCGAATATCGTCTGGGTCGATCCGCCCGGCATGCCCACCGCTGCTAACGGACCAAAGGTCGCCTATCTTTGGGGCAGCCTGAAGGAGGGTCAGTCGAACGGCACCTTTGTGAAACTCCCGGGTGGATTTTCGGGAGAGATACACAGCCACGGCGCGACCTTCCGCGCGGTGGTGATCAAGGGTCAACCACAGTACCTGGGCGACGACGTCAAGACACTCACGCCGGGCAGCTATTTCGGCTCGAAGGGAGAAACGGTGCATCGGCTGTCTTCCGAACAGGGCGGAGAGAGCACCATCTATATACGCACGGATGGCAGGTACGAAGTCGTTCCTGAGAAGTAGCCGTTCGCGGCGCCCGTACAGAACAGGAGTCGGAATTGCTCAAGCAAGCGTACAACACGGCGCACCAGACCGCCGCCGGCGATGAACCGGGATTCCAGTCCATCAATCGGGGCTACAACAGCGCATTCCGTCCCAACCATCTGAGCCTGGGACTGGTAGTACCGCTGGAGACCTACTCGCAAGGCCCGGCGCCCACCATGATCCGACACCTGGAACGGGTTCAACTGGCCGAACAAATGGGGTTTGCCGCCGTCTGGCTGCGCGACGTGCCATTCAACGTGCCTTCGTTCGGGGACGCGGGTCAGATGTACGACCCCTTCGTCTATCTGGGCCTGCTGGCGGGTCAGACACATCGGATTGCATTGGGTGTTGCCAGCATCGTGCTGCCGCTGCGCCATCCGGCACATGTCGCCAAAGCCGCGGCCAGCGTGGACGTGCTGTCGGGTGGGCGACTTATTCTCGGAGTCGCCTCGGGCGACAGACCCGATGAATACCCGGCACTCAATCTCCCCTTTGCCGAAAGGGGCGCGCGTTTTCGCTCCAGTTTCGACTATATCGAGCGCATGTGGGAGGATGCACCGGCGTTCGAGAATCCCTACGGCAGCCCGCACGGCGGGATGGACATGTTGCCCAAACCGACGACCGGCAGACTGCCGTTGCTCATCACCGGCGGCAGCCAGCAGGATCCGGACTGGATCGCACGGCACGGGGATGGCTGGATAACCTATCCTCGCGGAATTGCTGCGCAGGCACGAATCATCAACGACTGGCGAACACGCGTCGAAGCCGTTGGGGGTCCGGCTAAACCCGCGGTTCAGTCGCTTTATGTCGATCTGACCAATGACCCTCAGACCCCGCCGGAACCGATCCATCTGGGGTTCCGACTGGGCGCGAACCATCTTCGCGCGTATCTGAAATCATTGGAGGAGATCGGCATGAACCATGTGGCACTGAATCTGCGCTTCAACCGGGCGGATACGGAAGAGACGATGAAACGTCTCGCCGACGATATCTTGCCTGAATTCTCCGGGCCTGAATTCTCCGGGCTGGACTTCACCGATTGAGAGAGCGTCAATCATGCCAAAGACAATCCTCATTACCGGTTCGACCGACGGCATTGGACTCGAAGCGGCCAAGGCACTGTATTCACAGGGGCACCACGTCCTGCTGCACGGGCGCAGTTCAGCAAAGCTGGAGGTGGCGGACAGAAAGCTTTCCGAGCTAGCCGGCAACGGACGCGTTGAAAGTTACCTGGCCGACCTGTCACGCATGGCTAATGTAGAGGTGCTCGCTCAAGCGATTGCCGAAACCCACGGGCGACTCGATGTGGTGATCAATAACGCCGGCATCCTCCGCACCACGGACACCTTCACAGACGACGGCTTTGACATCAGGTTTGCAGTCAACACCTTTGCTCCCTGTCTGTTGACCCAGCGACTACTGCCACTGCTTCAACCTGGGGCCCGTGTGGTCAACCTCTCTTCCGCTGCGCAGTCGCCAGTCAATCTGGAGGCGCTGGCGGGGCGGACCAAGATCCCGGACCAGTTGAATGCCTACGCCCAAAGCAAACTGGGCCTCACCATGTGGTCCCGCGCCATGGCAGATGCCCCGCAAGGCAACGGCCTTGTCTTTGTCGCAGTGAATCCCGGATCATTGCTTGCAACCAAGATGGTGAAAGAGGGCTTTGGCGTGGCTGGGAACGATATCCGCATCGGTTCGGACATCCTTGTCCGTGCAGCGCTTTCAGACGAATTCGCACAGGCCTCTGGCCTGTATTTCGACAATGACGAGGGCCGGTTCGCCGCGCCGCATCCCGACGCGCTTGATCTTCAGAAGTGCAAAGACGTGGTCGGCGCTATCGAGGCCTTTCTGGCCGAAATGGGGCAATCAGGTCAGAGTCGAATGGCACTTACTTAGGCCGATACGGGTTGTTTCTGGAGGAAACGTCGGTGGCATGGATGCCGCCGTCGAG
>CBDTXT010000290.1:0-4515 GCA_965364465.1 uncultured Chromatiaceae bacterium | reverse complement strand
CCGAGCCGCTGCCCGCGCCGTTCGAACTTGGTCAGCGGGCGATCGGCGGGGCGTGCGCAGAATTCGCCGGCGCCGGCCGAATTCTCGAAGCGCCGGCTGTCGGCACCCAGCGTTTCCAGCATCTGCTCCGCATAGTCCTGCCAGTCGGTCGCCGCGTGGAAAAGGCCCCCGGCCCGGATCACGTGCGCCAGCGCGTCGACGAACGCGGGTTGCAGGATTCGGCGCTTATGGTGGCGCTTCTTGTGCCAGGGGTCGGGAAAAAACAGATAGACGCCGCTCAGGCAAGCCGCTGGCAGCATCTGCTGCACGACTTCCACCGCATCGTGCCTGATGACCCGGACATTGCTGCAGCCGAACTCCTCGAGTTTCAACAGCAGGTGTCCGACCCCGGGTCGATGCACCTCCACACCCAGATAGTTGCGGTCCGGGTGGCGCCGCGCCATCTGGGCCAGGCTCTCGCCGTTGCCGAAACCGATCTCCAGGTAAGCCGGCTTGGCGTTGCCGAACAGTGTCGCGAGGTCGAGTGGCTCGGGCCGGAAGTCGAGACCCCAGCGCGGCCACAGCGTGTCGAAGGCGCGTTGCTGACCGGGGGTCAGCCGGCCTTCGCGCAGCACGAAGCTGCGAACCCGGCGCCGCGGGCGTTCGTCATGGCCGGTCGAAGGCATCGCGATCGAAGTGGCCGGGCCATGGCATCCGGCACGGCCCAGTGTCATGGCCGAAACACCCGGAGCCGAGACAGCAACCGTCATCGGTGCTATGCGGCACCGAGGCGCTAGTCGAAGAACAGGCCATCGAACGGCGATGAGGCGGACGCGAAGCGCCTGGCGGGCATACGACCGGCCAGATAGGCCTCGCGGCCGGCCTCGATCGCCTTGCGCATCGCGCTGGCCATCAGCACCGGTTTTTGCGCCGCGGCGATTGCGGTGTTCATCAGTACCCCGTCGCAGCCCAGTTCCATCGCGATCGCGGCGTCAGAGGCAGTGCCCACGCCGGCATCGACCAGCACCGGGACCTTTGCATTCTCGACAATGGTGCGAATGTTCAGTCTGTTGCGGATTCCAAGGCCCGAGCCGATCGGCGCTGCCAGCGGCATGACCGCGACGCAGCCCATCGCCTCCAGCTCCCGGGCGATGATCGGGTCGTCGTTGGTGTAGACCATGATCTTGAAGCCGTCGCGAATCAGTGCCTCTGCCGCCTTCATGGTCGCCACCACGTCGGGGAACAGGGTCTGCTCGTCACCCAGCACCTCGAGCTTCACCAGATCGTGCCCATCGAGCAGTTCGCGTGCCAGCTTGCAGGTTCGCACCGCGGTTTCGACATCGTAGCAGCCCGCCGTATTGGGCAGCAGCGTGTAGCGCTCCGGCGGCAGGACGTCGAGGATATTGGGCTCGTCGGCGTTCTGGCCGATGTTGGTACGTCGCACCGCGATCGTGATGATCTCGGCGCCGCTTGCCTCGATCGCCGCGCGCGTCTCTTGCATGTCCTTGTACTTGCCGGTGCCTACCAGCAGGCGAGACCGAAATGCACGGTCGGCCAGGATCAGCGGATCGTCGTTATCTTGCGCCATCAGGGTTCTGCCATTCCGGGGTTGCGGTTTTACGACTTGGGTGGGCGACGCGCAGCGGGCCTCAGCCGCCGCCGATTGCCTGGACGATTTCGACGCGATCGCCGGCCCGCAGCGCGTGGCCCGCGTGTTCGCCGCGCGGGATCAGTTCTTCATTGATCTCGACCGCGAAGCGCCGGTTCTGCATGTCGAGGGTGGCCAGCAGGTCCGACAATGTGCTTTCGTCGGGCAGCTCGTGCCGGTCGCCATTGAGCACTATGAGCATGTCAAAGCGTGTCACACGGATGTATTTTCCTGGAATGTTACACTAAACTCGGTCGCCGAATCCCCCCTCTCTCTTGCCGGCCAATGGGCCCCTGCGGCTGCACTTCAAGGAGGTCCCCGGGTGGCCAATCTTCACGAGAACCTGATCGGAGTAGACGAGGCCGGCACGCTGGACGGGCTGTTCGCGCGACGCGTGAGACGTACCCCAGAGCGCGATGCCTATCGCTATTTCGACAGGGACGCCAAGCAGTGGAAGACGTACAGCTGGGCAGGGATCGGTCGCGAGGTGGCGCGCTGGCAGTCCGCGATGCGCGACGAAAAGGCGCCACGCGGCGGCCGGGTCGCGGTCCAGTTGCGCAATTGTCCGGAGTGGGTGATGTTCGACCAGGCCGCGCTGAGCCTCGGACTGGTCACCGTGCCGCTCTACACCGACGACCGGCCCGACAGTATCGCCTATATCCTGCAAGAGGCGGACGTGAACATCCTGCTGGTTCAGGACGCGGGCCGTTGGCGTCGGCTGGCCGAGGTGGTGTCGGGCGACGGGCCGCTAAAGCGCATCCTGCTGCTTGACGACAGCGACGCGGCGCGGCGCCTGGCAAGCGAGGACAGTCGGATACGCATCGTCAGCGACTGGTTGCCCGAGCGCGCGGTAGAATTGGCTACGCGCGCGTCCACTGACGGTGGCGCGCTGGCCTCGATCGTGTACACCTCCGGCACCACCGGTCGGCCCAAGGGGGTGATGCTGAGCCATCGCAACATGTTGTCCGTTGCGCACGGCGGACTGACGTTGCTCAACTGCTATCAGGAAGACGTCTTCCTGTCGTTCCTGCCGCTTTCCCACACGCTCGAGCGCACCGCCGGCTACTACCTGTGCATCATGACCGGCTCCTGTGTCGCCTATTCCCGTTCGGTCGCGCAGCTTGGCGAAGACCTGGTCACGATCAGGCCCAGCGTGCTGATCGCGGTGCCGCGCATCTTCGAGCGCGTCTATGGCCGCATCCTCGATCAGATGCAGAAGCAGGGAAGGGCGGCCAGGATGCTGTTCGATCTGACCGTCGGCATTGGCTGGAAGCGTTTCCTTTACCGGCAGGGACGTGGTCGCTGGCCGCTTGGCAGCCTGCTGTGGCCGCTGCTCGATCGATTGGTCGCGAGCAAGGTCAGCGCGAAACTGGGCGGGAATCTGCGTGCTGCGGTCAGCGGCGGTGCGGCGCTGAACGAAGGGATCGCGCGGGTGTACATCGGCCTCGGTGTGCCGATCGTTCAGGGCTACGGCCTTACCGAGACCGCGCCGGTGGTGAGTGTCAACCCGCTCGAGGACAACATTCCGAGCAGCGTCGGGGTCCCGATCCGTGGCGTCGAGGTCAGGGTCGGCGAAAATGACGAGTTGCTGGTCCGGGGGCCGGGGGTGATGCTCGGTTATTGGAACAATCATGCCGCGACCGCCCAGGTGATCGATCCGGATGGCTGGCTGCACACGGGTGACCAGGCGCGGATCGACGAATCCCGCCATATCTATATCACCGGGCGCATCAAGGACATCATGGTGCTTTCGAACGGCGAGAAGGTCCCGCCGGGCGACATGGAAACCGCGATCTCGCTCGATCCGCTGATCGAGCAGGTGATGGTGGTCGGCGAGGGCAGGCCGTATCTGACCGCGCTGATCGTACTGGATGGCGCTCACTGGGCCGGATTTGCGCAAGCGCAGGGGATAGACCCGCTCGACGCGGCCAGCCTGCGCAACCCGAAGGTCAAAAACGCGCTCGTGCGACGGGTCAAGGCGGCGCTCCGCGACTTCCCGGGTTATGCGAAGGTGCGCCAGGTGTATCTGTCGCTGCAGCCGTGGACGGTCGAGGACGGCCTGGTCACGCCGACCATGAAGGTCAAGCGGGCGAAGGTACTCGAGCGCCTGGCGCCGGAGGTGGAGGCCATGTATCGCGGTGGGCCGGCGGATTGACGTCGGGCCTGCGCCCGGGCGGCTGCGGAAATCGCGAGCAGGCAGACACCAGGAGCTTGGGTCGATGATCTTCGGTCGCCGCCCCGAGGTGCGCGCGCTAATCTTGCTGGTCGCCGCCGGTGCGCTGCTGCGGATCTGGCAGCTGGGCACCGCGTCGCTGTGGCTCGACGAGGCCGCCAGCGTACAGTTTGCCGGGCTGCCTTGGTCGATACTCTGGCTCAGCGGCTACGACAATGCGCCGCCATTCTACTATTCGGTACTCAAACTGGCCCTTTGGTTCGGTGACAGCGAGGCGATGATCCGGCTGCCGAGCGTGCTGTTCGGCGTGCTGACCATCCCTGCCGTCTACTGGGCCGGGCGGCTGCTTGCCGGCCCGCGGGCCGGGCTCGTTGCGGCGCTCTACCTGACGCTGTCCGCGGCCCATGTCGAGTACAGTCAGGAGGCGAGGGGTTACAGCCTGCTGGTGTTCGCGTTGTCCATTGCGCTACTTGGACTGCTGCTGCTGTTCAGGAACCGTCGGGTCGCGCACGCGGCAACTGCGGCTCGGCGTGGTCGTGACCCGCAGATCGTCGGGTTCGTGCTCTATTCGCTCGGCATCCTGGTCGCGTTGTACACCAACAACATCGCGGTGTTTTTCGTGTTCCTCGCGCAGCTGGTTTTTTCCTATCACTGGCTGGTGCAGGCTGGGCGTGATCGCGCGCTCGCGCTGCGCTGGCTGCTGGTCAATGCACTG
>CBDTXT010000289.1:0-4522 GCA_965364465.1 uncultured Chromatiaceae bacterium | reverse complement strand
TGCGCGAAGCCGGGCTGCCCGGTTGACGCCACCCAGCGCCCGTCACGGCGTGATTTAGGTGGAGGGAAGGTGTCGGCAGCCCGTGAGACCGTCGACCGCTGTGCGGCCAGTCGCCTCAACCCTATCCGAAGAAGGCATTTTGAGAGTTACCCCTAGCCTAGACGGGCTGCTATCTTTACCCTGGCACGGAAAGCTCCCCTGGAGCCCTGTGAACGCAGGATCGGCCAGTCGGCGACAAATGCGTGATCCGAAGACGAACAAAATTACTCTGGAGACGAAAACAAATGTCGAAACGTCATGCTTCAATCCACGCTGCGGTCCTCGGGCTTTCCACGCTCCTTGGATCGGCACTGGTCAGCCAGCCGGCTCAAGCGATCCGGGCGGGCCCGGACGAAGTCTATTCGATCACGCCCTGCCGTATCCTGGACACGCGCATTGCGGTAGGTGTGTTTGGCGGGAGACTGGCACCGAACGAGGAATTGAGCATCCAGACCTGGGGGTCGATCATCATCAGTCAGGGCGGAAGCGGCACCCAGTGCCCCGATATACCGGAGGACGCGACCGGACTCTTCATCACCGTTCAGGCGGTTAACCCTGCCGGTAGTGAAAACTTCCTTGGCGTGCGGCCCTTCAATACCGAGGAGCGGTCGACCGCAATCCTCTACAGCCCGAACGCGGGGACGACCGCCAATTCGCAATTCGTCGCGACCTGCTACGGTCAATGGTACTACGGTGCATTCGGTAGCCTGCCCAATCCCTGCAGGTCCTTCAACCTGACGTTCAACAATGGGCCCAACGGTACGGTGGACGTCGTAGTGGATGTCACCGGGTTCACCCGCGACGACCCCTCCTGACGCGCAGGCCTTGCATCAAGTCGAGCGATCCCCACGCATCGGGGGATCGCTCGACAGGCAGTGGCACTTGCTTGAGCTGATTTCGGTGGTCTCTGGAGAAAACGTCGGCGGCGTGGTCGCTGCAGTCTAGTGGGCTGCTTGGTAAGTTCGGTTACTCTCAGAGCACGGGTGCCATTGGTGCTTAATTGGACCTCGATTTTTCGTAAGGCGCCTTTCAGACGGATGCCGGCGCACCTCAACATTCGGTAATGCTCACCGCAAGGCCACCCAGCGACGTCTCCTTGTACCTGTCGGACATCTCCTGCCCCGTGCGTTTCATCGCAGCGATACAGCCGTCCAGCGGCATGAAGTGTTGACCGCTGCCGCGCGCAGCCAGCGATGCTGCCGTGTAGGCCTTGATCGCACCAAAGCCGTTTCTCTCGATACAGGGCACCTGCACCAAGCCCTTGACCGGGTCACAAGTCATGCCCAGGTGGTGTTCGAGCGCGATTTCGGCCGCGTTCTCGACCTGCTGCGGGGTTCCGCCACGCACTGCGCACAGGCCGGCGGCCGCCATCGCTGCCGCCGACCCCACCTCGCCCTGGCAACCCACCTCGGCGCCCGAGATGGAACTGCGGTGCTTTATCAGACCACCGATCGCGGCCGCGGTGAGCAGGAAGTCCTCGACCTGTGCAGCGCTGCCAGCCGCATGCTGCACGAAGTAATGAAGCACGGCCGGGATGACCCCGGCCGCCCCATTGGTGGGCGCGGTTACCACCATATGGCCGGCCGCATTCTCCTCGTTCACCGCCATCGCATAGGCGCACAGCCAGTCGTTCAGCGTCGCCGCCGACCGGTCGGCCTCGAGCTGGGCATGCAGGCCCGCGGCGCGGCGGGCCAGGTCCAGGCCGCCCGGCAGGGTACCCTCGGTGTGCAGGCCGCGCTCGATGCACAGCTGCATCGCCTGCCAGATTTCTCGCAGCCCACGACTCAAGGCCTGCTGCTCAACGAACACCAACTCGTTCGCCCGTTTCATCTCGGCGATCGAAAGTCCCGTGTCTGCGGCCATCTGTAGCATGGCGCGCGCCGAGTCGAACGGATAAGGACAGGCAGCCGCCGACGACATCTTGACCGGCGCCACCAGGTTCCTCATCTCATCCCGGGTGCTGATGAAGCCACCCCCGATGGAGAAGTAGGTCTCGGACATCAGGACCTCGCCCGAAGCGCCGACGAGCTCGAAGATCATGCCGTTGGGGTGCTCCGGCAACGGCTCACGGCAATCGAAGATGATATCGCTCGCGGGGTCGAAACCTACGAAACGGTCGCTGCCGATCTCGATGCCGGACTGCCGCCAGATGCGCTGGGTGAGCGCATCAACGTCCTCGTTCGCGACGTCCGCGGGCGCATAGCCGTTCAGGCCCAGCACGACTGCCCGGTCCGTTGCGTGGCCCTTGCCGGTAAAGGCGAGCGAACCGCGCAGAATGCAGCGCACCCGGCAGCCGGCCTCTGTCGGTCTGTCGGCGGCAAAGTCGCGCACTCGATCAGAAAATTCACGGGCCGCCAGCATCGGACCCATCGTGTGTGAGCTGGACGGGCCGACGCCAATCTTGAACAGCTCCTGGACACTGATGAACATTGCCAATGGCTCCGTCCTCCATCACCCTAACGCCAGCTTCTGCGCGGCGCTGAAAGACCTCGCCGCAGCCCGGCTCCCCGGGGGTTTTTTACGATCGGGGCGGGAAGCTCAGCCGGTGGACGCCCGTGCGGCCTGGCCCATCGCCGGCAAGCGCCAGCCGCTGTCGCGAGTCGACGCGGCCATCTCAACCGGCGTTCCGGGTCCAGCGCAGGCCGGCGGCTGACGGTCCGGGGCGCGCAGCATTTTTCGCACCTCGGATCGATGCGCACTGGAAGAAACGACCCGGTTCACGAAGCGAAGCTCCGTGGGCCCGTTCTCGACCTGACTGATCGCGGTTGCTCCCAGGCCCAGGACACGAAGCTGGACGTCGTTGCTGATCATTCGGATCCCGGGCAGCCAGCGCGAGCACTCGAAGTCGTTCTGTACGCCGGATCTCTCCGGGCGATGGCCGTGAATCACCAGGTCGATGCCCAGGTCACCGAGCAGCGCGGCAACCTCTGCGCCGTGGCGACGATAGTAACGCGCCGGGTCCGACACCTCGTGCAGCAGACAGCGGCGGCCCACCTGTCCGCGCAGATAGGCATATCGGGCAAGCTGTTTGGGGTCATCGAGGGCGGGCCGGAAGCAGTCGACATTGTAGTCGTTAAGGTCCTTGCCGGTGCCGGTGCGATACGCGTGCACGTGATGCAATAGCTTGACCGTCGGGTAACCGTGAATCAACAGCATCGAACCCTCGACGCGGAACAGGCTCATGGTACGGATCAGCTCCCGAACCATCCGCTGCTCGCGGCGCCTGAGGCCCAAGCGTTCCCCGGACTGCAGGCGCCGCCAGATTTCGAGCTCGTGATTGCCCGCCACGAGCTGCAGCGAACAAGCGGCTGCATCGGCGGCGTTGCGCAGTGCGACCCAGAAATCCACCACCGCGGGGTCCGGGGCGTGCTTGCGCAACAGGTCGCCGGTCTGGACGATACGTACGCCGCGCGCCTTTTTCTTGATATTGCCCCGCTTGCCAAGAACCCCGGCGAATCGCAGCGAGTTCCGAACGCCTTGCGTGTCGTTTTCGCTGTCCGGAACGACCAGGATACGTCGCTGGGACGCAGATCCGGAAAGTCGCGACGGGTCTGTCGCGATGCCTATCGAGGGCGCACGGACGCTTGTCCGATGCTCGGACCCCGTGCGCGACGTACCTACCGCCAGCGGCACCCTGTCCCGAGGCTCGGCAACGGCGCTGCAGATCGACAGCGCCGGGCCGCGGCGAGTCGATGCCTTGGGCGCAATCCGGGGCATCGGTGCCGACGCGATGACTTCAGGAAGCGATTCTGGCGTCCGAGGGCCGGGTATCGTCTTCCGTGCCTCGGGTGGCGGCAGTGGCGCCTCGAACCGGGGCGCAGATGACCGACTGGGTCGCGGGGTGTCCGCTCGGCGACGCCGCCCATTCGCGAGCGCATGTCGGGTTCGCACGGCGCGGAGCATCCATGCCCACGGCGTCCAGCGCACCGCATCAGTCAAGCCGGATCGCCCCCCGCGACGCTGCCGAAGGTAGGAACCGGACAAGCGACCGATCCGGCTGAAGAACGCCAAGGCCCGTCGTCTGATGCGTTGCAGCCGCCGGTGGGGTGATAGCCGATCAAGCATGATTCGGGGGCAGAACGGCGGCAGCGAAAGTCAGTACCACAATATTATATTCTTAGATTAAGAAGACGACGAAAACGTCTGTTTAGTATAGATTTTGTTTGACGAATTGCAACCCGTGCTGGCTACGGCGGTCCGTGACCAGGCGCCAACGCAGATCCTGCCTCGCGCGCTATCATGGCCGCCCCTGGAAGGCTTGCGGGTACTCACCACGCGGTTTGGCCGCGATGATCGGCAGCGAGGCCGCAAGCGAGAATGGTGGAGCGGAGGAGGATCGAACTCCCGACCTTCGCATTGCGAACGCGACGCTCTCCCAGCTGAGCTACCGCCCCAACGAGTCGCATTCTAGCCCGACCGCCCCGGGGCTTAAAGGGAATGGCACTTACTTAAGCCGATACGGGTTGTTTCTGGAGGAAACGTC
>CBDTXT010000288.1:0-4527 GCA_965364465.1 uncultured Chromatiaceae bacterium | reverse complement strand
GCATCGCCAGCCTGGGTTTTCGTGGCGCGGCCCTGCCGGCGCTCGCGTCGGTTTCGCGGCTGCCGCTTGCCTCGCGCGAGGCCACCGCCGCGCAGGCCTGGCAGGTCGAGGGCGGGGGCGGCGAGCCACGACCGGCCGCGCTGTCGCGCGGGACCGTGGTCACGGTGCGCGATCTGTTCTACAACACCCCGGCACGGCGAAAATTCCTGCGTACCGACAAGACCGAGTTCGGGCACCTGGAGCAGGTGGTCAAGCGCCTCGCGCTCGGACGCAGCGACGTCACCTTCGTGTTGACCCACAATGGCCGCGAGGTGTTCTGCGCCCGGCGCGCGGCCGACCCGTTGGGCCACGAGCGCCGCCTCACCGATCTACTCGGACCGGCCTTTCTGGAATCCGCGCTGCATTTCGAGCACGCGGCGGTCGGCCTGCGGCTTGGCGGCTGGGTCGCCCGGCCGACCTTCTCGCGTAGCCAGGCCGACATGCAGCATTTCTACGTCAATCAGCGCATGGTGCGGGACAAGCTGGTGTCCCATGCGGTGCGTCAGGCCTACCAGGACGTGATGTATCACGGGCGGCATCCGGCCTACGTGCTGTTCCTCGCGTTGGACCCGGCGTTGGTCGACGTCAACGTGCACCCGACCAAGCACGAGGTGCGCTTTCGCGAGGGTCGTCTGGTGCACGATTTTCTGTTCCGCACCCTGCATCAGGTGCTGGCGGAGCCGGCGGCCGAACCGGTCGGCGCCATCCCGGGCACGACCCGGGAGGTCCCGGAACCGGCAGCGGATGTCGGGTCTGCGGGCACGGTAGCGCCACGCCAGGCCAGCATGCCGCTGCGGGTCGCGGAACGCCCGGCTGCCTACCGCGCCGCGCGCGAGTGGCAGGCGCCTGCGGCCGCGCACGCCGCCGATGTCGCCGCACAGCGCCCGGCCGGCGAGCCGGACGACGGGTTCCCGCTCGGCCTTGCGATCGCTCAGCTGCACGGCATCTATGTATTGGCGCAGAATCGACAGGGCCTGGTACTGGTCGACATGCATGCGGCGCACGAACGCATCACCTACGAGGCCTTCAAGCGCGCCCATGCCGGCGAGGGCATCAAGAGCCAGCCGCTGCTGGTACCGGTCAGCGTCGCCGTCAGCCGGCGCGAGGCCGACCTGGTGGAGCAGCACGGCGAAGTCTTCAGCGGGCTCGGTATGCAGGTCGACCGACTCGGGGAGCAGAGCCTGGTCGTGCGCGCGTTGCCTGCGTTGCTGCGCCATGCCGACGCCGAGCGGCTGTTGCGCGATGTACTCGCGGATCTCGTGGTGCACGGCAGCAGTCGGCGCATCCTCGAACAGGTCAACGAGGTCCTGTCGACAATGGCCTGTCACGCTTCCGTGCGTGCCAACCGGCGCCTGGGCCTGGAAGAGATGAACGCGCTGCTGCGCGACATCGAGCGCACCGAACGCAGCGCCCAGTGCAGTCATGGTCGCCCGACCTGGATCCAGCTCGACCTGGATGCGCTCGACAGGCTCTTTCTCCGTGGCCGGTGAAACCAGGGCCGTGGATTCGTGGTCTCCGCCCGGTTCGGGGCCCTCGGCCGATTCGCCACCGGCGCGCAGCGCGCCAGGGACCGCACCCGGATGAGCCAGGCGGCGGAGCGCAGACCCCTGGCAATCCTGCTGATGGGGCCGACCGCGTCGGGCAAGACCGATCTGGCGATCGCGCTGCGCGAGCATCTGCCGGTGGAACTGGTCAGCGTCGATTCCGCGATGGTCTACCGCGGCATGGATATCGGGACCGCGAAACCGAGCTCCGCAGAGCTGGCACGCGCGCCGCACCGGCTGATCGATATCCGGGATCCGACGGCGGCCTATTCGGCCGCGGACTTCCGTGCCGATGCACTGCGCGCGATGCGTGAGATCAGCGCCTCCGGTCAGATCCCACTGTTGGTCGGCGGCACCATGCTGTACTTCCGCGCCTTGCAGTACGGGCTGTCCGATCTGCCCCAGGCCGACCCGCAGATCCGTCGCCGGTTGCGGCAGGCGCTCGAGCGCGACGGGTTGGCGGCGCTGCATGCACGGCTGGCTGCGGTCGACCCGGCGGCCGCCCGGCGTATCCATCGAAACGATCCGCAACGCACCCTGCGGGCGCTTGAAGTCTGGGAGGCCACGGGCCGGCCGCTCAGCG
Source organism: uncultured Chromatiaceae bacterium (assembly GCA_965364465.1). Lineage (GTDB taxonomy): Bacteria > Pseudomonadota > Gammaproteobacteria > Chromatiales > Chromatiaceae > Thiosocius. The sequence goes on along the minus strand of CBDTXT010000288.1, from coordinate 2,361 downwards.
CATTGCAGTCCATGGCCGGGCAGCCGATGCCGTACCAGGCTATCAAGCTGGTGCGTTGCCCGCCGTCACGCGCCGAACTGCACGCCCGCATCGATCGGCGTTTCCTCGCGATGCTTGCGAAGGGCTTGGTCGAGGAGGTCGAGGGCTTGGTCGCCCCTGGGGACCTGACACCGGACCTGCCGGCGATGCGCTCGGTGGGCTACCGCCAGGTGTGGGGCTGGCTGCGGGGGGAGTTTCGTCATGCCGAAATGGTCGCAAAGGGCCAGGCCGCGACGCGCCAGCTTGCGAAGCGTCAACTGACCTGGCTGCGCAGCGAGCAGGACGGCCACTGGCTGGACGAATCGCGCGACGTAACGGCCCAGGCGATCGAGAGGGTGCGACGTCGTATCGAGCAGGATGCCTGAGGTCCGACTTTAGGCGGCGTATTGGGAGCTGCGGCTAACCACCGATGCCGCAAGGTGAATTCAGATGAGCTGCGGAGCGGCTGTGCTATAGTTCGCTCGTCATGTCCGCTCGACGATTTGGCGCGGTGACGCGGGCCGTATTGGCCTGAACTGCCGCTCTGTGTCTGCGCATGGTATTGAGCGTATAAGGTTTTGACAGATCAGAATAATACGGAGCGCCGAATGTCTAAAGGGCAAAGCCTGCAGGATCCATTTCTCAATGCACTGCGCAAAGAGCGGGTGCCAGTGTCGATCTTCCTCGTGAATGGAATCAAGCTTCAGGGGACTATCGAGTCGTTCGATCAATTCGTGGTGCTGCTGAAGAACAGTGTCAGCCAGATGGTCTATAAGCATGCTATCTCGACCGTGGTGCCCGCGAGGAATGTGCGCTTTCAGCATGCGCATGGCGAAGGCGACGGTGACGCAGAACCTGGCAACGCCTGACAGCAACTTTCCGTCACGAGCCGGCCCGCCGCGGGAGTTGCTCTCGCGTCCCGTTCCCGTGCGCGGCTCGCACGACGTGACGCCGCGCCATGTTTGAGCGTCCGCAAAGTGGCGAAAAGGCGATCCTGGTCCACGTGGACCTGCAGGGTGCGGCCGACCCGGATCAGCTGCAGGAATTCACTGAACTGGCACGGTCGGCCGGCGCGGACGCGCTCGCTGTGATTTCCGTCCAGCGCAAGACCCTGGATCCGCGGCTCTATATCGGCGGTGGCAAGGCGGACGAAGTCCGCGCCCAGGTGGAATCTCTCGGTGCCGAGCTGGTGATCTTCGACAACCCTCTGTCGCCGAGCCAGGAGCGCAACCTGGAGAAGCTGCTCGGCTGCCGGGTACTCGACCGCACCGGGCTGATCCTTGACATTTTTGCCCAGCGCGCCCGCTCGCACGAGGGCAAGCTCCAGGTCGAACTGGCGCAGCTGCGTCATCTGTCGACTCGCCTGGTGCGGGGCTGGACACATCTGGAGCGTCAAAAGGGCGGTATCGGTCTGCGTGGGCCCGGCGAAACCCAGCTCGAGACCGACCGCCGGCTGCTTAGCCAGCGCATCGACCAGATCGGGCGGCGGCTTGCGCGGGTGGACAGCCAGCGCGAGCAGGGTCGGCGCTCGCGTCGCCGCAACGAGGTCCCGACCGTGTCGCTGGTCGGCTACACGAACGCGGGCAAGTCGACGCTTTTCAACAGCTTGACAGAGGCCCAGGTGTACGCGAGGGATCAGCTTTTTGCAACGCTCGATCCGACCTTGCGCCGCGTCGCGCTGGACGATGGATCTGGCCTCGTCCTCGCGGACACGGTGGGCTTCGTTTCGAGTCTGCCGCACGAACTCGTCGCGGCGTTCAAATCGACGCTGCAGGAGACGGTCGAGGCCGACCTGTTGCTGCATGTGATCGACGCCCACAGTCCGCAGCGAGCCGTGCAGGTCGCCGAGGTGGAGGACGTGTTGCGCCAGATCGGTGCCGCCGAGGTCCCGCGGATCGAGGTTTACAATAAGATCGACCTGATGCCCGATGCCGGGCCGCGGCTCGAGTATGACGCGCAGGGCGAGGTCACGCGCGTCTGGCTGTCGGCCGCGACCGGTGCCGGGGTAGATGGCCTGGTCGCTGCGCTGACCGAATGGTATCGCCGTGATCTGGTCGCCGGCCATCTCGAGCTGGGCCCGGCCGACGGAAAGCTGCGCGCGATATTGTTCGAACAGGGTGCGATCGTACGCGAAAACCACGCCAAGGACGGGGGATGGGAACTGGATGTCGAGATGAAGCGTCGAGAGTATGAGCGTTTGAAAAAGCGCGAGCCTCGCCTGGCGAGGGAGTGGCAGGAGCGTCCTGAGGCGGTGCGCAAAACCGGGTAAAGGTCCGGCGTCGTCGGTCTGGTGCGAGAATCGCCGCCCAAGAGAGCCTTCGGGACCTAAATCAATTCAGTGCA
>CBDTXT010000287.1:0-4547 GCA_965364465.1 uncultured Chromatiaceae bacterium | reverse complement strand
GGTCCACGGCGTCGTTGAACTCGTACATGCTGCGGTTGAACCGCTCGTACGGGTCGCGCGGATCGACGTCCGAGCCGGTGGCAGACCCGCTCATCGCGATCAGCGCCACCAGCAGCGCGGCCGACGCCATGTTGCATAGCGAAGCAGGCATTCTCATCATTATTGACCCTGTTTGCGTCGCGTCCAGTGATTGCGCGTCCGCGCCCGGCACGGACGAAGTATAGGCGCCTCGACGATCCGGCAACACCCGGCGAATGCTGCCGGCTGCCGCAACTCACCGCGCCGGCCACCGATCGATCCGGTAGCCCAGTCGGCCCAGCCCGGCGAGCAGGCCGCTGTCTCCGCCGAGATGCAGCGCACCGACCGCGACGAACACCGATTGCTGCTCCATCAACTGGGCGATGCGAGCAAGCATGCGGGCGTTGCGCCGGTCGATCAGCTCCTCGTTGAACCAATGCGCGACCGCGGGCGGCATCGCTTCGTACTCGGCGCGAGCCAGGCGGTCGAGGTGTGCCAGATCACCCGCCAGATAGGCCGTGGTGAGTAGTTCAAGCTGTGTCGGCAATTCGGACAGGTTCTTGACGACCGCGTCGAGTAGCGCGATCTGCAGGGCCGGGTCCATGCCGTCGAACGCAGCCAGTTGCTCCGCCGCGGTCTCCAAGCCGACCGCCCGACGTTCGCTCGTCAGCGCATGCAGGTAGATCTCGGTGTCGAGGAACCGACCGTTGTCCGAACCCGGCATGCCGAGCGTGACTGCAGCGGCCCAGGGCTTCAAGCGATTCAACAGGCCGGGCGGCAGGTCGCGTTGGGCCGCGGCAGTCCGCAGCACCGCGAAACGATCCGCGCCGACCAGCCCGCGCAGCGATTGGCCGGAGGGCAACAGCGTGGCTGCGCCGACCGCGAGCAACGTCACCGCATCGGGCAGCATTTCGACCGCGACCAGGTCCACCCGCTCGATCAGCGGCTTCACTTCGTCGAGCAGTGCCATTACCCGCTCGTCCGCACTGTGCATGGTCCCCATCAGGTAGCTGGTCGGGGCGCCGTCCCGCGCCAGCCGGTAGGTCAGCCCCTGCGCGGCCTGCAGGTATTGCCCAGACAGCAACAGTATCAACAGGCCGCACAGCCCGAACGCCCGGTGCAGACGCATCGCCATCATGCCTCCGTTTGGTTATGCTGCCGCGCGTGAATGAAAAAGCCTGCAACAGTGCGATCAATCTGCGCTTCCGCGGCTATCTGCCAGTGGTGGTCGATGTCGAAACGGGCGGGTTTGACGCGCAGACAGACGCGTTGCTCGAGATCGCCGCAGTGATCCTGACCATGGACGCCCAGGGCCGCCTGCAACCGGGTCCGACGGTCGACTGCCACGTCCAGCCGTTCGCGGGTGCCAACCTGGACCCGAAGGCGCTCGCGTTCAACGGTATCGACCCGGACCACCCGTTTCGTGGGGCATTGCCGGAAAGGGAGGCCCTCGACCACGTCTTTCGGCCGATCCGGCAGGCGGTCAGGGACAGCGGATGCAAGCGGGCGATCCTCGTCGGCCACAATGCCTTCTTCGACCTGGGCTTCATCAATGCAGCGGTGCAACGCACGGCCTACAAACGCAACCCCTTTCACCCGTTCAGCACCTTCGATACCGTGACGCTCGCCGGGCTGGCCTATGGACAGACCGTGCTGGCACGCACCCTGATTGCCGCCGGTATCGACTGGGACCCGGACCAGGCGCACAGCGCAATATACGATACCGCGAAGACCGCCGAACTGTTCTGTCGTATCGTGAACCGTTGGCAGGCACTCGACGAGGAACGCCCCTGGCTGCCAGGCCCCGCCCCGGATTGAGTCGCGGTTGCTTGCCAGCGCAAGCCTCCCCCGGGCGGGCGGCGCAGGGCCGCGGCCGGATTGCGCGGCCAGGGTGGCGAATCGGGGCGGCGCGGTCGCGCGGTCTGCACGCGGCAAACAGGCGAACTGCGGTCGCCTCGCTATCGCCTGTATACGGGCCCGGCTCAGCCTTCAGCGGCGTCCGCCGGCCACTTCTTGGCCGCCTCGGTCACCGCCTTGTGCAGATCCCCGCTCGCATGCATCTCGAGCGTGATGTCGCAGCCACCGATCAATTCACCATCGATGTAAATCTGTGGAAAGGTCGGCCAATCGGCGAAGCGCGGCAGATTTTCGAATATCTCCGGGTCCGCAAGCACATTGACATAGGCGAATTTCTCACCGCAATCCTGCAAGGCGCCGGCGGCGCGCGATGAGAAGCCACACTGCGGAAACTGTGGTGTTCCCTTCATGTAGATGATCACCGGGTTATTCTCGACCTGCTCTTTGATTCGTTCCAGCACGTCCATCGTCTGCACCTCAACGCTATTCCGCCGGCCCGCCACTGCAGACCCGTCGCGATGTTTTCAGGATCCGCAGTCTAGCAGTCGGCCGGCGTGAAAACCCACGACTCAAATCCGGATTAGCCGGCGACAGATCACCGCGCTGCTTGGCCAGCTGACGTTGCGCCTGCCGGACCGCGGATTCGGCGCCTGGGGCGGGCGTCCGGGCTGCGATTCGTCGGGTCGCACCGGGTCCCGGATCAGGTCCCGCTGGGGATCCGCCGCATCCCCGCCAGCATCGGGGGCGCCGTACCCGCCACCACCCGGGGTCTCGATTCTCAGACGGTCGCCGGCCGCGACGCTGCCCTCGCATTTTGCCGGCAGCGGTCGATCGTTGAGCAGATTGAGGCCGGGCCGGGCATCCGAGCCACCGGCGCCCCCCCAGGGCGGACGCGCCCGGCGCTCGGTCAACAGCGTGAAGTGCGCAGGAGCGCCGAACAGGTATTCCCGGATCAGGCCGTCACCGCCGTGGCGTCGGCCGACACCACCCGAACCACGACGCAGACCATAGCGCAGCACGCGCACCGGGAAGCGGCTCTCCAGCACCTCGACCGGTGTGTTGAGCGTATTGGTCATATGCGTATGCACGCCGCTGAGTCCCCCGCCGCAGGGCCCCGCCCCCATGCCACCACCGATGGTCTCGTAGTAGTCCCAGGGATCGTCGGACCGGGCGCTGCCCATCGCCAGGTTGTTCATGCTGCCATGGCTGGCCGCCGGGATGCGGTCGGGGACCGCCTGCGCCAGCGCGCCCAGCACCACGTCGACGACACGCGTGCTCGTCTCCACGTTGCCGGCCGCGACCGCGGCCGGCTTGCGCGCATTCAGCAGGCAGCCCTTCGGCGCCACCAACTCGATCGGGCGAAACGCACCGGCGCAGGCCGGGGTCTGGGCCGGCATCAGGCACCGAAACACGTAGAACACGGCTGCTGCCGCGACGGCTAGAGGGCAATTCACGTTGCCACCGACCTGCGCTGCGGTGCCGCTGAAATCGGCAAGCACGCGACGTTCGTTCACGGTCAAAGCGAGCCGGATCGGGATGTCGGTCTCGCCCTGCCCGTCGTCGTCCAGGTAATCCGTGAACCGATAGCGGCCGGGCGGGATGGCGGCGAGAGACTCCAGTGCGAGGCGCTCCGCGTAGTGATTCAACGCCGCGATCCCCTGACGAAAGACCGCGGCGCCATAAGCCGAGATCAGGCCGGCCAGCCGTGTCACGCCGGCGCGGTTCGCTGCGACCTGCGCGGCAAAATCACCCGCCGACTCGGCCCGGTTGCGCGTAGCCGATGTAACGCGCTGCAGCACCCCGCCCACGAACACATCATCGCGCAGCAGGTGGACCGGTTCGATCACGATGCCCTCGTCTTCGAGGTCGGACGAAATCGGCATCGACCCGGGCGAGGCCGCGCCGATGTCGGCATGGTGCGCCCGGTTGACAACGAATGCCTGCAGCACAGCGTCGCAGTACACCGGCGCGATCACGGTGACGTCCGGCAGATGGGTGCCACCCAGGTAGGGATCGTTGAGGATCACCTGGTCGCCCGGGCCCCAGTCGATGCCGGCGACCACGTCGCGCATCGCAAACGCCATGCTGCCCAGGTGCACCGGGATGTGCGCCGCCTGCGCGCACAACTCACCACGCGCATCGAACACGGCGCAGGAAAAATCCAGCCGGTCACGAATATTCGGCGAAAATGCGGCATTGCGCAGCACCAGGCCCATCTCTTCGCACACCGCGTCGAGTCGGCTCGCGAAAATGTTCAGCGCAGCGGGATTCATGGGCGGGAATTGTTGCAGATATGGTCCGTGAGGCCCAGAATCCGGGGCCCGGTCGTGAACGGGCCCGCCTGCTGCGCCTTCCCGCACTCCCCCGTCAGTTGCGCGGTTGAAAGCGTCGCGAGGCTGTCCCTAGAATTCCGGCCATTCCCAGCGCGGAACCGCTTTCCGCACGCACAGACGAGCAAGGAGTCTTTACATGGCGCACGAATTACCCGCCCTGCCCTACGCAATGAATGCCCTAGAGCCGGTGATCTCCCAGGAGACCCTGGAATACCACTACGGCAAGCACCACAACACCTATGTGACCAACCTCAATAATCTGATCCCGGGCACCGAGTTCGAGAGCATGTCGCTCGAAGACATCATCATGAAGTCGTCCGGGGGGGTGTTCAACAACGC
>CBDTXT010000286.1:0-4557 GCA_965364465.1 uncultured Chromatiaceae bacterium | reverse complement strand
TGCCCGGTAGACGAAACCCGCCTGCTGCGCATAGGTGACCGTGACCGGCAACGAGAACCAGTGCAATGTCCTGAGCTGGGGGTGCAGCAGGCCGGCCATGTAGGCGACCACCAGGCTGCCGCTCAGTACGAGCGTGAAGCGTCTCAGCCTGGCGTCGGCCAGGCTGCCGACAAGTAGTCCGAATAGCCGGCGCACCGCCAGGTAGAGGCCCGCCAACATCGCCACCAAAGCGGCCGCGATCATCCAGACCTGCCATCGCGGCATCGTCTCTATCAGCATCGCGAATACGTGCGGCAGGTGCCGCGCGTCCCAGAACAGGTTGATGCGCCGGCCGTACAGCGCCGGCGCAGTCACCTCCATGTAGCGCGCGATCGTGAACAGGACGACCAGCACGGCCAGCCAGCGCAGCATCGCACGCGAGGGCCAGCGACCCAGTTCCCCGGCCGATGCCAGCAGTAGCACCAGGCCCGCCACCTCCACCGACAGTTCATGTCGGGTGGTGACCCACGGCGTGGGCCACAGGTTGTGGAAGCTCAACGCCAGATTGAGGCCGAACAGTGCGACGGCGAGACCGAGCCACGCGCGCCAGCATGACGCTGCAGGGGCACCCGACATGGCGGTTACTGGCGCTGGGCCTCGAACTCGATGATCAGCTCGACCTCGTCGCCGACCCAGCCGTTGTCGACCGAGTAATCCATGCCGTAGGCGCTGCGCAAGAAGCTGCCGCGTGCCGACACGCCCATCACGTAGGGCTTGCCGCCGAGTAGTCCACCACCGAACGGATACTCTGCGCTCTTGTTCCAGCTGGCCTCCAGCGTCAATGGCAGCGACTGGCCGAGCAATTCCAGTTCGCCCTCGATGCGGTAGCGGCGGTCCTCGAACGGTGTTGCGCCTTGGGCGCGAAACACCATCTGTGGGAACTCGGCGCTGTTGAGGAAATCCGCACTGCGCAGATGTTCGTCGCGCTTGCGGTGATTGCTGAACACGCTTTCGGTGTCGATCGTTACGACGACGTCGCCTATTTCGCCGGTCGCCTCGTCGAAGGTGTACGAACCGCCGGCCTTGCGGAACATACCGAGCACCTTGGCAAATCCCAGGTGATCGACCAGGAAGCCGATGCTGAGGTGGTCCGGGTCGATCTCGTAGCGCGCCGGTTCGGCCCATACATTCGCGCTGCCCAGACCGATCACCAGACAGCCGGCGAGCAGGCGGGCGGGCGAGATCATTTGGGGACGTGTGATTTTCATCGACTGTCGACTCCTGTGCGTGATTGTTCGGAACGACGCCAAAGCCAGGCGGCATCGACCAGAAAAGAGTAGCAAAGCAATGCCAGACCGCTCGCGGCGACGCCGCTGCTCCATGGTGCGGGTACCGCGGGCGCGAGTGCAGCCAACAGTGACAGCACCTGCAGCACGCAAACGGTCTTGCGCCGGCGGCTTTCTGGCAGCGGGCGGCGCAGCCAGCGCCAGACTGCGCCCGCCGCGACGAACAGGTAGCGCATTGCGCCGGACAGCAAGACCCACGCCCCCGTCTTGTCGAGCTGCAGGCACAGCACCGCCATCAACAGCACCAGCAAGGCATCGGTCTCCATGTCGAAACGCGCACCAAATGCGCTGCTCAAACCGCCGCGCCGCGCCAGCCAGCCGTCGAGGCCGTCGAGCAGCAGCACCGTCGCGGCGACGATCACCACCGGCCAGGCGATCGCCTCCGATGTCTCGCCGAGCATGCCGCCAAGCAGCGCAGTGAGTGCGAGGCGGCCGAGCGTGACCAGGTTGGCCGAACCGAAGCGCCGGTGCGGGAGGTGCTCTGGCAGGTACAGACCCAGCCAAGCCGCCGCGCTGATGAACAGCAGCAGCGTCTTGACGACAAAGTCATCGCCGAGGGCAAACGACCTGGAGAGCCACAGGCCAACCAACCACAGCACCAGCGTCGCGACCAGACCAAAACCCAACGCTTGCTGCGTAAGCTTTTGTAAGCCCTGATGCAGTGTACTTGTATCGGCCATTGGCTAGAATGCTCGGACCATGGGTGTTTCCACTCAACCCCTCAGTGCAAGCCGGATTTTCGACGCCGCGAGGCGACATGGTCGGCCGCAATGAACGCGGCGGTGCCGGCGGAGGCATTCTGGGTTACCGCTGAAAGTGAAGGCAAGCTGCTCAGCGAGACCCTGCCCGAGCCAGGTCCGCAGGATGTGCTGGTGCGTACACTGTACAGCGCCGTCAGCCGTGGTACCGAGGCCCTGGTGTTCCGTGGCGAGGTCCCGCCGAGCGAATACGCGCGCATGCGGGCGCCCTTCCAACAGGGCGAGTTCCCGGCGCCGGTCAAATATGGCTACATCAACGTCGGCGAGGTCGAGCGCGGCCCCGAGTCGCTGCGGGGCAGGTCCGTTTTCTGCCTCTATCCGCATCAGTCCCGCTACGTCGTGCCGGCCGACGCGGTGATCCCGATCCCGCCGGGCGTACCGCCCGGCCGCGCGGTGCTGGCGGCGAACATGGAGACCGCCGTCAATGCGCTGTGGGATCTGACGCCACGGATCGGCGACCGCGTGACCGTGGTCGGCGGCGGGGCCGTCGGCTGCCTGTGTGCGTGGCTTGCGACGAGGATCCCCGCCTGCCGGGTCGAACTGGTCGATACCAATCCGCAGCGTGCCGCGGTCGCCGCGCAGCTCGGCGTCGAATTCGCCGTCCCCGATGCCGCCACGCCCGACGCCGATGCGGTGATTCATTGCAGCGGCAGCGGTCCGGGGCTGGCCACCGCGCTGCGTGTCGCCGGTTTCGAGGCGCGCGTGCTCGAACTGAGCTGGTACGGTAGCCGGGCGGTGTCGCTGCCGCTGGGTGAGGCCTTTCATGCACAGCGGCTGCAACTGATCTCGTCCCAGGTCGGCAGCGTCGCCGCGGCGCAGCGAGCGCGCTGGTCGCACCGTCGACGCCTGGGTCTGGCGCTGGACCTGCTCGGCGCCCCTGCGCTCGATGTCCTGATCACGGACGAGAGCCCTTTCCATGCGCTCCCCGAGGTGCTCGCCAGGCTCAGCGACGCGCCCGGTGAGACGGTCTGCCATCGCATCGTCTATCCCTGAGGTACTCAAAATGTACAGTGTCACCGTCCGCGACCATATGATGATCGCCCATAGCTTCCGCGGCGAGGTGTTCGGGCCGGCGCAGCGCCTGCACGGCGCGACCTATGTCGTCGACCTCGAGCTGCGGCGCCCCGAACTCGACGACGATGGGCTCGTCGTCGACATCGGCCTGGCCAGCCAGGCGCTGCGTCAGGTCTTGAAAGGGCTCGAGTACCGCAACCTCGACGAGGAGCCGACGTTCAGGGGCGTCAACACCACCACCGAGTTCCTGGCGCGGGTCGTGTTCGATCGCATCGCCGCCCGCGTTGCGGCCGGCGACCTGGGCCCAGGGGCGGCCGGGCTCAGCGCGCTGCGCGTGACGCTGCACGAGTCGCACGTTGCCGCAGCGAGCTATGAGGGCGGATTGGCCGCTTGAACGAACGCACGACAATCGATCTGGTGGTGCCCCGCGGCCTGGGGACGCGCACCGGCGGCTTCATCTACGATCGCCGCATGGTCGAGCAGCTGCGCGAGCGCGGGTGGCGCGTGACGGCGCATGAAATCGGCGGCGGCTTCCCGCAGCCCTCGGCCGACGAGCTGCGCGAGGCCGCGAAGTTGCTGCGCGGCCTGCCGGCAGGCCGCAGCGTGCTGATCGACGGTCTGGCCCTGGGCGGCATGCCCGAACTCGTCGAGTTCGAGTGCACGCGCCTGCGGCTGATCGCGCTGATCCATCACCCGCTGGCGCTCGAAACCGGGCTGGACGCGGCAAGCGCGCAGTGGCTGCGCACGGCCGAACGCCGGGCGCTCGCGGCGGTTTCGCAGGTCATCGTGACCAGCCAAACCACGGCGGCCGCACTGGGCGACTACGCTGTCGCCCCCGGGCTGATCGATGTGGTGCCGCCGGGCACCGACCGCGCACCACTCGCTACCGGCTCGGGCACGCCGACGCTGCAGCTGTTGTGCGTCGGGACGCTGACCCCGCGCAAGGGTCACGCCGTGCTGCTCGAGGCGCTGGGGCATCTCAAGGACCGCAGCTGGCGATTGGCTTGCGCGGGCAGTACCGGGCGGGACCCGGCCTGCGCCACCGCTTTGCGGCGACAGATCCAACGGGCCGGTCTCGATGACCGCGTCGCGCTGCTTGGAGAGCTGGATGACCCGGCGCTGCAGGCGGCCTACGCGCGCGCCGATGCGTTTGTGCTCGCGTCGTATTACGAAGGCTACGGCATGGCGTTCGCCGAGGCACTGGCACACGGTCTGCCGATCGTCGCGACGGCCGGCGGCGCCACGGCGCAGACCGTGCCAGAAGGGGCGGGCCTGCTGGTACCGCCCGGTGACACCGAGGCGCTGAGCGGCGCGCTGCGGCGGCTGATCGATGATGCGCCGCTGCGTGCCAGGCTACGGGCGGGTGCGCGCGAGGCCCGGCGTTCGCTGCCGAGCTGGTGCGAGGCAGGCGATCGCCTTGCTGCCGCCGTCCTCGAAAGGGGGGCGCGATGAGCGGTTTC
>CBDTXT010000285.1:0-4559 GCA_965364465.1 uncultured Chromatiaceae bacterium | reverse complement strand
TCCACAGGTGATGGACCGTCAACTTCTGACAGCCGTACTGGTCGAGGCAAGGTTGCGGCGCAAGGCGCGGTAGCTGTAGTGTTTTTCGGCAGGCGTTTCCGGGCATTGTAGGGCTCGGTTTGCGAAACGATATGTCTCGTCTTCAAGGGGTGATCATGATGACAACACTGACGATCAACGGGAAAGCCGTCGATCTGGAAGTCGACGGGTCCACACCGTTGCTCTGGGTGCTCCGCGAGCAACTGGGTCTGACAGGCACGAAGTACAGTTGCGGGATTGGCCTGTGCGGTGCCTGCACGGTCCACGTGGATGGCAAGGCCGTCCGGTCCTGTCTCATGCCTGTATCTGCCCTGGAGTCCACCCAGGAGATCAAGACCATCGAAGGGCTTTCGAGCGACGGCAGCCACCCGGTTCAGCAGGCATGGAACGCACTCGACGTTCCGCAATGCGGCTACTGCCAGCCCGGCATGATCATGGCCGCTGCGGCCCTGCTGGAAGAAAATCCGCAGCCGAGTGATGCCGACATCGACGCCACGATCACCAACATCTGCCGCTGCGGGACGTTCAATCGCGTCAGGCAGGGTATCCACATGGCCGCGACCGCGATCAAGCAGGAGAAGTCATGATGGGCAAGGCGCGTATCAATGTGACTCGTCGGGAGTTCCTGATCACCAGCGCGGCGGCAGGTGCAGGTCTGTCGGTTGGAATGTATCTACCGCTCGCCCGCGCCCTCGAGGCGGAGAAGGACGATGCGGTCTCCGAGGTCAACGCCTGGGTGGTGATCGAACCGGACGATACCGTGATCATACGGATTGCCCGTTCGGAAATGGGGCAGGGCACGTTGACCGGACTCGCCCAGCTGGTCGCGGAAGAACTCGAATGTGACTGGTCGAAGGTCCGAACCGAGTATCCGACGCCCGGGCAAAACCTGGCCAGGGACCGGGTGTGGGGCAGTTTCATGACGGGCGGCAGCCGGGGGATCCGTGGCAGCCACCAGTACGTGCGCGAGGGTGGCGCCATTGCCCGGCAGATGCTGATCGAAGCGGCTGCCGATGCCTGGGACGTGCCCATGAAAGAGTGTTCCGCCTCGGCCAGCGTCATCACCCATAACCCCACGGGAAGGACAACGACTTATGGCGTGGTCTCAACCGCTGCCGCCGAACGCATCCCGCCAGTGGAGGTCCAGCTCAAGGACCCGAGTGACTGGAAGCTCATCGGCAAGCCGGTCAAGCGCCTGGATACGGCCGACAAGCTGACCGGCAAACAGGTCTATGGCACCGATCTCCAGTTGCCCGGGATGGTCAATGCGGCGATCAGGGCGTGCCCGACATTCGGCGGCAGGCTCAAGTCTTTCGATGATCGGAAGGTCAAAGCGATGCCCGGTGTGCAAAAGGTCGTCGCGGTACACGACAATGCCGTCGCGGTCATTGCAGAGACCTGGTGGCAGGCGAACACGGCGCTCGACGCGCTTCCGGTCGAATGGGACAGGGGGCCGAACGCCGGGTTGAGCAGTGCCTCCATCGACGAAATGCTGAACGAGGGGCTGGCCGCCGACGAGGCCTTCGTCGGCAACCAGCGCGGCGATGCAAAGCGCGCGCTGGCAGGCGCCAAAACCGTCGTCGAGGCGGTCTATTCCTACCCGTACCAGAACCACGCCACCATGGAGCCGATGAACGCCACGGCGTTGTGGACCGAAGATCGCTGCGAGGTTTGGTGCCCTACCCAGAACGGTGAAGCGGCGCTCACTGCTGCCGCCGAAGAAGCGGGGCTCCCGCCGCACCAGTGCGATGTCTACAAGATCCACCTGGGGGGCGGTTTCGGCCGGCGGGGCGCTTTCCACGATTTCGTCACGCAGGCAGTCAACATCGCGAAGCAGATCCCGGGCAAACCGGTCAAGTTGTTATGGAGCCGGGAAGAAGACATGCAGCACGGTCACTACCATCCCATCACGAAAGCGAAGATGACCGGTGGGCTGGACGAAAACGGTGACCTGTCGGGCCTGCATATCCGTATCTCGGGGCAGTCCATACTGGCGGCGGTCAACCCGGCCTGGATGGACAACGGGATGGACAAGTTCACCTTCCAGGGGCTGCTGCCCGACGGCGATCACGCGATCAGCTACACGGTTCCCGATCTGCTGATCGAGCATGCCATGCGGAACCCGCCGGTCCCGCCAGGATTCTGGCGTGGCGTGAACGTCAACCAGAACGCGATCTATCTGGAGTCCTTCGTCGATGAGCTGGCGCACGCGGCCGGCGCGGATCCGCTGGCCTTCCGGCGCAAGCTCATGGCCGAACATCCGAAAAGCCTCGCCGTACTCGATGCGGTTGCGGAAAAAGCCGCTTGGGCAAAGCCGGCACCGGAAGGGGTTTACCGCGGTCTCGCCGTTTGCAAGGCATTTGCCAGCCATGTCGCGGCCTGCGCGGAGGTCTCGGTGGACGAACAGGGGAAACTCAGGATTCACCGGATCGTCGCAGCAACGGATCCCGGCTATGCCGTCAACCCGCAACAGATCGAGGCCCAGGTGGAAGGTTCTTTCGTCTACGGGCTCTCGGCCCTGTTGTATGGTGAATGCACGGTCAAGCGTGGTGAAATCGAGCAAACGAACTTCGACGCCTATCCGTCGATGCTGATCTCCGAAATGCCGAAGGTGGATGTCATCGTCATGCCGTCGGGCGGCTTCTGGGGTGGTATCGGGGAGCCAACCATCGCGGTCGCGGCGCCGGCCGTGCTCAATGCGATTTTTGCCGCCACCGGCAAGCGCATACGGGAATTTCCACTCAAACACAGCGACCTGAGAAAGGCATGAGCGTGTCTTGCCTGTCGTGAACGAGCGGGCAGATGACGTCGAAGTCCTGACTTCGGCAGCCGGCTGGCTGGTTGCCGGCAGGAAGGTGGCACTGGCCACCGTAGTGAGGACCTGGGGTTCCTCTCCCCGGCCTCCGGGTTCGCTGATGGCCATGAACAGCAGCGGCGAGTACGTGGGATCGGTGTCGGGCGGCTGCGTAGAGGCGTCTCTGGTCGATCGCTATGCAAACGGCGAGCTGGCCGGGCCGGGACCGACGCTGATCGATTTCGGCGTGAACAGGGAGGAAGCCACGCGCATCGGATTGCCGTGCGGCGGGCGTCTCGAAGTCCTGGTGGAGGAACTGCAAGACCGGAATCACCCGGAAGCGCTGCTGGAGAGATTGCGTAACGGCGAACTGGTCGCGCGAACCGTCGATATCGACAGCGGCAAGGTCAGCCTGGACGAAGGCGGGGAGGTAACGGATTTCCGGGTGTCCGCATCCCGGGTGACCAAGACTTTCGGACCGGCCTGGCGGTTGCTGCTCATCGGCGATGGCCAGCTCGCGCGCCATCTGGCCAGCATGGCCCGACATCTGGATTATGCGGTTACCATCTGTGACCCGCGGGAAGGAACCGCACCCCTCGCCCCCCTCGAGGGCATCGAATACAGCCGCGCGATGCCCGACGATGCCGTCTACGCGTTCGGGGACCAGACGCGTGTCGCGGTGGTCACGCTGGCACATGATCCGCGCCAGGACGAGCTGGGGCTTTCGGCGGCGCTCGAGTCCAGAGCGTTTTACATCGGTGCGTTGGGATCAAGGAAAACCGCCAGCGCCAGGCGCAGGCGCCTGGAAACGCTTGGTTACAAGCCCGCGCAGATTGACCGCATTCATGGTCCCGCCGGCTTGCCTATCGGTAGCAAACGTCCAGCGGAAATCGCCGTTTCCATACTCGCGCAGATAACGGCCATCAGAAACGGCGTTTATTCGAGAGATAGAAATGAGCGGTCGTGACCCCGAAATCGCGGGTATTCTCCTGGCCGCCGGCAATGCAACCCGCTTCGGCGGCGAAAAACTCCTTTATCCGCTCCCTGATGGTGTGCCTGTGGGAGTCGCTTCAGCGGCAAACCTGGGGCGCGCCCTTCAGAAGAATATCGCTGTGGTCCGCCAGGCTGACGTGGCGTTGACGGCGCGATTGCAAACCCTGGGATTTGACGTAATCGTCAATTCCGGGGCCGACATCGGCATGGGCACCAGCATCGCAGTGGGTGTCGGTGGCGCCAGTCACGCGGCCGGGTGGGTGATCGCGCTTGCAGATATGCCGTGGATCAACCCGGTAACCATCAGCGAGGTTGGATCCTGTCTGGCAGCCGGGGCGTCAGTCGTCGCCCCCGTTTACGAAGGAAAGCGGGGCCACCCCGTGGGCTTCTCCAAGAAATGGGGTGATCAGCTCCTGGCGCTATCCGGAGACCGGGGCGCGCAGGGCCTGGTCGCGGCCGCCGGTGACGAGGTCGAACTGTTCGATACCGACGACCCCGGTGTGCTCCTGGATGTGGATCACCCCCGGGATGTGTCGCGCGTCCACGCGCAGTTCTTCCGCCACGAGGAATGATCAGCCCGCCTTAGGGGGAATGGCACTTACTTAAGCCGATACGGGTTGTTTCTGGAGGAGACGTCGGTGGCATGGATGCCGCCGTCGAGCCTACATGGACGTATTGACGGTGTTTTCCGCAAGAAATGACCCCTGTCGGTGGGCCAACTACCCGACGATCA
>CBDTXT010000284.1:0-4560 GCA_965364465.1 uncultured Chromatiaceae bacterium | reverse complement strand
GCTGGCGCGGCGAAAGACGCCCCCTGGAAAGTCGGTGTCAGCCAGACCAGTCATGACCAGACTGTCACCGGGACGATGGTCGGCCGCGATGCGGCGGTGACGGGCGACGAGCACAGCACCTGTCGCACGATCACGGGCACCGAATACATGGGCGCTGATGTGTTTCGCGAGTTCTGTCAGGCTGAGCCCCCGAAGGCCCTGCGTCGCAGCGGTCTGAGCGCAACCAGCCGCGGCAATGCGGTCACCGGTAACGAGGTGGGCCGTAGCGAAAAGGTTACCGGTGACGAGCCGGGTACCTGCAAGCGGGTCACCGGCTCGGAATACATCGGTGCCGGTCAGGCAGAGGCGTTCTGCGGCACCAAGCCCGAACCCGGCCCGGTTCGCCTGACGCGTGCCGAGACCCGCAAAGGCAAGACGGTCACGGGTGACAACGTCGGCATGTCCGACAAGGTGACCGGCGGCGAGGCCGGCATCGACCGGCAACTTACCGGTACCCAGTACATGCAGGTCGGGGAGCGTGGCAACGCGCCGCCCAAGGTTGGTGCCAGCGGCACCCTGAGAGGTGGCATGGTGACTGGCACCATGGTCGGGCGTGGCGCCAAGACTACCGGTGACGAGCCCGGTTCCTGCCGCAACGTGACGGGTGACGACTATGTCGGCCAGGAGCAGTATCAGGATTTCTGCACCACAACGCCTCAGGCTACTGACCGGAAGGTGGGCGTATCGATGACCCTGGCCGGCGGATCGGTCACCGGGACGATGACAGGCCGCTCCGAAAAAGTGACCGGCGACGAACCGGGCACCTGCAAGGCGATCACCGGTACCCCGTATGCCGGTAGCGAACAGTATGCAGGCTACTGCGAAGCGCCGGCACAAGATATGGCGCAAGCCCGCATGGCGCGGAACAAGCGCAATTTCGGTTCGGTAATGACCGGCCAGCAACCCGGTGTCGGCGGCAAGATGACCGGCGCCGAGCGGGGCGCTTGCGAGACCGTCAGTGGTACCGCCTACGTCGGCAGCGACCAGGCTGCCGAGGCCTGCCCGGCGGTTGCCGCGGAGCCCGGTGCGCCGGATTTTCCGCAGGCGATCGGCGGTGCGCCCTGGACAGACTTCAGCGTCGAGCCCCCTGCTCATGCCTCTGACCGCGCCGCCGGCTCCGCCGCGGTGACGGGTTCTCAGTACGAGCGCGGTCACATTACCGGTCCGTTCGGCAAGGCTGACGGCAAGGTGACGGGCACTGAGCAGGCCCGCTTCGGAAGCGGCCGCGCGCGTGCAGAGGAAGTGCCGCCGGCGGTTCAGGAGCACACCGACGGGCGTATCAAGTCGCGTATCACCGGCGAGGGGCAGGATGCAGGGTCGAAGATCACCGGGGACGACTGGGATCGCGGCGATCGCGTCACCGGCACTGAGGGCAGGTCCGCGACTGTACGCAATGAGTCGCGGCGTGGTCCGTCGATGGGGGCAATGGGTGCTCGCGCCAGCAAACCGGCCGAGGCTCCGGCCCCGGTCAGCCGTGTCACCGGTAGCAGCGGTAATACCGAAACCGGATCACTGATCACTTATTCCGGCGGCGCACGCGGTTAACCCCTACTGGCGATCGAAGACTCTATGTTGCGTTCAACCCGACAATCCGCACGCGCGATGCGCCGCACGACCGGCAGGGCGCCGTTGCGTCGACCCGGCGCAGTGGGCTTGGCGGGAAGTCGTGGTGCACACGGCGGTTCGCATCCATTGTGCAATGTGGATGAGAATGCACGTCTGCTGGCCTATGAGCGCATGGTCAAGGACGCCTTTGACGGGATCGTGCCGATCCTGAAAGAGGTCTCGGCACTGCAGCATGAGCCGGATTTCGTCGCACAGGCCCAACGCATCGCGCAGCGCAAGTTCGGTTTCGAACTGCCCCACGATATCCTCGAAGGCGCATGGGTCGAGCAGCTGGATATGCGTCGCCTGTTCGCCTGGTGCGTATTCCAGACCTACAAGCGCTTCTGCGACGATTTTTTCGCCAACGACCCGCTGGCAAGCACCGAAGCCGGCGGTTTCGATGCGTACCTGCAGGCATGCGGGTTCCACACCCTGGATATCTCCCCCTGTGCCGATGGACGGCTGGCTCATGTAGTTCGCTACGTGTTGCGTCTGCCGCACCGCTCAGTGAGGCGCAAGTCCTACGCTGGGGCGATGTTCGATATCGAGAATAGCCTCGAGAAATGGGTCGAAACGGAGATGCTGCGCTACCGTGAGGGAAGACCAAACCTCGCCGATGCGCCGACCCGTTACCTCAAGGCCGTGGTCTATCACTACAGTTCCGTGGATCCGCTGCACGAAGGCTGCGCGGCACATGGTTCCGATACGCACAAAGCGGCCAGCGCAGGGTTGGACCGCCTGTGTGGTTTCCGCGAGGCGGTGGAGACCAGTTTCTGTTGCGGTGCCTCCATTGACCTGCTGCTGATCGGGCTGGATACCGATACCGACGCCGTTCGCATACACCTGCCGGATGTCCAGGGCGATCTCTCACTGGAGCGCTACGTCGATGCGCTCGACCTTTATCAGGCCACGCGCGAGATGAGCGTCGGCGATGCGGTCTCCGCGATCGCTGCGGCCATGAACAAGGCCGCACCCGGGTTGGCAGAGGGCATGCGGCAGTTGGTGGCGCAGCTGATTCAGAACAACATTTCGCAGATCGTCTATGTGAGAAATGCACACGGCGAACACTACCCGGACATCGGACATGCCGAGCGCTTCATTGGCGCGGGTGTCGGCTTCGAGGAGATTCAGCTGCGCAATCTGATGTATTTCGCCTACCTGAACACTGTCGAGGAGGCGGCGCCGGATACCGATGTCGGCATAAAAATATTCAAGGGTCTGAACGTGGCGCGCGGTCTGCCGGTGCCGGTCGTGGTCCGGTTCGACTATCACGGCAGGGTGCCCGGCGCCCGCGAGCGTGCGGTGGAGCGCTGTGCCCGGGTGGCACAGGCGCTGAACACCCGGTACGCCGATCTTGCCGAGAAGGGGTTGCTGCACATTCTGCAATTGGCGCGTGATTGCACGGCGGATGCAGGTGTCGAAGTCCTGGCGTGCTCGGTGAACGCCGCTCAGACCGTGGGGGCGCACTAATGAAGATTTGTCAGGTTGAACGACCGTTGGTTTCGACCAACCGCATCGCGGAAATGGAGCACAAGCACCTCCAGGTGGTGCGAGATGGGAGTTCATTGGCCGTTGCTGTCGATGCGGTAGGTGCAAAGCCCGGAGACTGGGTGATCTGCGTAGGCAGCTCGGCTGCACGTGAGGCCGCTGGCAGCAAGGGTTACCCGAGTGATTTGACGATTGTCGGCATCATCGACCAGTGGCCGCCGGAGGAGCCCGATGCAGATCCTGCAGGTTGAAGGTTCGCTGATTTGCACGTCGCGGATTGACGGGCTGAAACATTCGGTATTCCGCATCGTGCGTGATGTCAATGGCAAGCGACAGGTTGCAACAGATCCCGTCGGTGCCAGTCCCGGCAATTGGGTCTTCTTGGCGAGCGGTTCGGCCGCGCGCTATGCGGCCGGAGATTTCGAGATCCTGACCGATCTGACGATCGCCGGAATTATTGACGAATGGCCCCTGCCGGAATTGAGCGGGGAGCACCCCGAAGCAGTTTGATATTGCTGGGCGGATTGATTGGCACGTTTTGACAAACCCTACAGATAGGTAACAGGAGACACAGAGATGGCAAACGAAAACTACGGCATCGCACTGGGCATGATTGAAACGCGCGGGCTGGTGCCCGCCATCGAGGCCGCAGACGCTATGACGAAGGCAGCAGAGGTTCGCCTGATCGGGCGCGAGTTCGTCGGCGGCGGCTATGTCACCATTTTGGTACGCGGTGAAACCGGTGCGGTGAACGCCGCAGTTCGCGCTGGTGCTGATGCGTGCGAGCGTGTAGGTGACGGCTTGGTCGCGGCACACATCATCGCGCGTCCACACCGCGAAGTTGAGCCGGTTCTGGAAAGCAAGTAACTGAGGGGAGGCTGCGTCTTGCCGGCGCGGCCGTCGAGCTGATTCTTCCTTATTCTGACGGAGATGAGACAATGGCAAACGAAAACTACGGAATTGCACTGGGTATGATCGAAACGCGCGGGTTGGTGCCCGCGATCGAAGCGGCCGATGCCATGACAAAGGCGGCAGAGGTTCGTCTGATCGGGCGCGAGTTCGTCGGCGGTGGTTATGTCACCGTTCTGGTGCGTGGTGAGACGGGTGCAGTCAACGCTGCGGTGCGCGCCGGCGCTGATGCGTGTGAGCGCGTGGGTGACGGCCTGGTTGCCGCACACATCATTGCGCGTCCGCACCGTGAGGTCGAGCCCGTACTGCCGACCGGTGGCGGCGCGGCTGAGTAACCGCTCTTAGCTTCAGGCGGCGGCAAGCATATGCTGACGGCACGTGCGGATCAGGGAGTACTCGGCTATCTCGGCCGAGCACTCAGCCTGGAGTTCTCGGCGGTCCAGCTCTACAGTACCCAGGCACGTCTGGTGGCTTACTGGGGGCTGGCGATGGCTGCCGAGCGTCTCCGCCATGAGGCCG
>CBDTXT010000283.1:0-4571 GCA_965364465.1 uncultured Chromatiaceae bacterium | reverse complement strand
GAACAGACTGTCATTCACCCGATAGCAGAGCGTTGAACCTAAGTCCATGTTTCAACGCCTGTTTTGCAATCACGGGCGTTCGCCCGGTGAGATTTTCGGGCTAGGTGATCGTCCAGTCGAATTGTTCAGGCCACCGAGAGTCGTTGTCGCAAGGGCGAATCAGTCGGATCGGGCCGTACCGGTCGGCCCGCCGGTCGTCATTGCCCATCTGACCCCTCGCGTCCGGGGTTGGGAGACCCCGCCGTCGACGTCCGCATCCGGCAAAACGGCCGAACATCAAGGGCAATCATGCTGCAAGCATTCCGTGCGGAGCTGGACATTGGCGCCCCGGCACACGCAACTGGCTGTCTGACCGTCTAAGCAAACCCGTGGCGAACCCTGTTGGCGTCTTCCTGTTTCCTGAACTGCAGGAAGCGCGGCAGGAACTTGTCCCAGTCGATCAGATGGGCATCGAGTTCGGGTCCGTCGATGCAGGCGTGCTTGCGCACCATCTCGCCGTCCAGTGTGACCGGGACCATGCAGGCGCCGCACATACCGGTGGCATCCACCATGATCGAGTTGAGGCTGGCCACCGTCTTTACGCCATAGGGCTTGGTGAGGTCGCTGACCGCGCGCATCATCAACGGCGGGCCGATCGTGACCACCTCGCCGATCGCACGCCCGGTGTCGCCCTTCATCGCTTCGAGCATCTCTTCCAGCGGCGCCGTGACAAAGCCGTTGATGCCAAAACTGCCGTCGTTGGTCGTGTAGATCACATCGAGCAGGTCGGGGTACTCGGCCTGCAACAGGCCCACGCGACCATCCGCTTGGTCCCAGAACATCAGGTCTCTGTTACGGAAGCCGGCGATCAGCGTGACATGATTGCCCATACGCAGGTGCTCGCGCATGATCGGGAAAACCGGCGGCAGGCCGACACCGCCGGCCGTGAACACCACGGTCTCGCCGTCCCCGTAGCGATGCAACTGGCTCGGCAGGCCGAGTGGTCCGGCAATTCCGGCAATGGCTTCGCCGGTCTGCATCCGGTTGATGTACGCCGAACTGCTGCCCAGGTCTTGTACCACCAGATCGATGGTGCCCTTGTCGGCATCCCAGTCCGCGAGTGTCAGCGGGATCAGCTCGCCCTTGTCCCAGCCGAGTACACGCACGAACTGGCCGGCGCGCGCCGATCGGGCGATCAGCGGCGCGTTGATCTCGAATTCGACGATGCCTTCGGCAAGTTCGATTCGCCTGAGTATCGTCTTCGGCGACTGGCCCTGTTCGGTGTATCGCTCGGCGCTCGCGACCAGCGACCGGATCTCGTCGACCGAGAAGGGTATCGTGCCCGCGATCTCGCGCGCGGCCGCCTGGCCGTCCCCCGCGGCCCGGATCGCGGTCGAACCGCCGCGGTTGGCATCGCCGCCGGTATAGACATCCTCGATCGAGGTCTCCTGCGAACCGGCCTTGATCTCGATCGTGCCCCACTTGCTGGTCCTGAGCCCCGGCTCCGAGTCCTTGACGATCGGGTTGGAGGCGTTACCCAGTGCCATGATCACCAGGTCCACTGCCATCTCCTCCGTGTCGCCGGTGGGCATCGGCCGTCTGCGGCCGGAAGCATCCGGTTCGCCCAGCGCCATGACATCGAGATGGGTATGGGTGACGAAATGGGTCTTGTCGCTGCCGATGAACTCGCGCGGCGCCCGCAGCACCTTGAGCGCGATCCCTTCCTCCAGCGCGTGATGCAGCTCCTCGACACGCACCGGCATCGCGTCCTGAGTGCGGCGGTAGACGATAGTGACGTGCCCGCCGAGGCGTTTTGCGGTGCGCGCGGCATCCATCGCAGTGTTGCCGCCGCCAATGACGATGACCTGTTTGCCCTTCACCTCCGGCAGCGGCGTCTCGTAGTCTTCCAGATGCGCCTTCATCAGGTTGACGCGGGTGAGGAATTCGTTGGCCGACAGGATGCCGTTCATATGTTCGCCGGGCACGTTCATGAAGCGGGGCAGGCCCGCACCGGTTCCGACGAACACCTTCCAGAAGCCGGCACGTTTCAGCGACTCCAGCGTGGCGGTCTTGCCGACAATGAAATTGGTGACGAACTTGCCACCCATCTGCTTGATCTTCGCGACCACGTCGTCGATCAGCTCGTTCGGCAGGCGGAATTCGGGAATGCCGTAGCGCAGCACGCCGCCGAGCTCGTGGAAGGCCTCGAAGACCGTGACCGGGTAACCCTCCTTGCACAACAGGTACGCGTTGATCATGCCGGCGGGACCGGAACCGACCACGGCGATGGGCGGCTTGTCCGCTTTTGCCCAGGGATTGACGGAGTCGCCAATCTCGGTGTTCGCCTCGGGGTGGAGCAATTTCTCGCTCTGCGGCAGGTACCACTCCAGTTGACCGATCTCGATCGGACGCTGGTTGAGCGTGCACACGCCCTGGCACTGGATCTCCTGCGGGCATACGCGGCCCGTGACATTGGGCAGCGGATTGGCCTCCTTTATCAGCTGGAAGGCCTGTTTGAACTTGCCTTCGCCCATCAAATGGATCATCTCCGGGATATGTATCTTCACCGGGCAGCCGCCCTGATTCTCGCCGCCGTCCATCTTCGGCAGATGGCCGAGTTCGCAGGGTTTGTCGTCGCATTGCTTGTCGCGCAGCACCTCAAGCCACACCAGCAGTTCGACTTCGCGAAAGCTGTAGCCCAGGCCCATGTAACCGATGTAGCCCTGGTTGACCAGGTCGAAGTCCCGCGCCCGCTCGCTCGGCGGACGGATGTAGGGCGGGATGTTGTTGGCCCCGGGCCAGCCCGCGGACAGGCCTTTGAACATCGGATAGCGGTCCGACAGATGCGCATCGAGCGCACGGATGAACTTGCGCTTGAACTTGAGCGGAATGTTCCACAGGAAACGCATCAGCAGCGTGCTCATGTCATCGTTGTTGCACAGCAGCTTCCACAGCGTGCGGGTGAAGGTCTCGCCGAGTGCGTCCTGCTGGAACTCCCAGGCGATGGCGTTGACGCCTTCGGTGATGAAGGTCTGCTGGAAGAAGCGCGGATCGCCGACCAGGCGCTTTTTCAACAGCGCGACCTGCTTGTGGAACAGCTCGACGGATGCGCTGTGTTCCAGCTCTTCCAGGGCTTCGGCCTTGTCATCGAGATGGTGCCGGTTGTTCTCGATCTCCAGACTCGCTTCGTAGTAGCGCTGGACATCCAGCTGCTGATAGGCGCAGTCGGGATTGTCGTGCTGCGGGATCGGCGAAGTCTGGTCTGTGTGCTGTGACATGTGCTTTGCCTCGAGGTATCTGGGCCTGGTCTTCGACTACGCTTCTGCCGGTGGATGGAAGCGGATGATCTCAGCATCGCATTCATCGGCGACGCGGGACGCGCGTTGCAGCAGTTCCGGGGTGAGCTGCACCCTGTCGAAGATGCCCGGTATCACCCGACTGACGACCTTACTGGTGCCTTCGAACACGATCGTCGTCTTCTCGAACAGTTCGCTGACATCCTGGTAGCAGGCCTTGCAGTTGGTGCATCTGGGCATGTCCGCCTGTGTGATCTCGACCGGCATACGGCCCGAGGCCGCCCCGTCGGCCATCTGCGGCGCGGCGGCGGGGGGCGTCGCTTCGGCCGCACCGATCACGTTCACCGGTATGCCCCCGAGCGAAGGCGAGGCGGGCGCGCCGGATACGCTGGCGAGCTCGGCCATGCCCCTGGCGATGGAATCGATGGATGCCTCGCGCGCGACGTTCGACTGCCGGTAGCGCTGCTGCCACTCCTCCAGTTGCTGCTGGTGGCTGTCCAGCATGCGCTCGATATGCAGGCCGCCGAGGTATTCCAGCATGCGCCAATTCCTGCGGCGTTCCGCGGTCAGGTTGACCATCGCATGGGTCATGGTCAGCTTCACCAGCTTGTGGTCCGCGTCGGTCGACCAGATAAAGGGAATCTTGCCGTAGCGCTCGGCCTCGCTGAGGTCGATGAACTCGTGGATCGGTATCGGGTGGCCGGCGATGTCGCCCTCTATCGGTCGAAAATGCTTACTGAAGCGACCTTCCTGCAATGCGAAATCGGCCGCGGTGTACGGGAGTTCCAACAGCCGGGCATTGCCTTCGTCATCGATATAGTCGAGTGTCCTGGTGATCCAGTCCTCGCCGATCTCCGGGTTGCCCTCTAGCGAAAATCGCTCGGCGAGCGTATCACCGCGTCGCGGGTCGTGGACGAACACCGGATACATACGGCTCTCGACCGCGAGAATGGCGCGGCGGTGGCCGGCATCGTCGGCGATGCCGTGCTCGGGCTGACATGGGGTGTAGGTATCGAACACTGCCGGCGACTCATTGTAGGTCAGAAAATCGATCGCGTTCTTCATGAAATGGCTTTGGATTGCCGCGCAGGTCTGGATCACCAACACGTTGGGGTGGAATGCAGCGATCAGCCCGAGTTCCTTGCGGTCTTCGTGCTTGCCACGGTGCGCTACCCCGAAGCGGGTCAGGTCCGAATCCTGCGCGGTGAAGCTGGAGGTCGAGGTCTGACCGCCGGTGTTGGAGTAAGCGCCGGTGTTGAGCACCACCACCTTGAGCGGGGTCTCCGACACCAGCAC
>CBDTXT010000282.1:0-4574 GCA_965364465.1 uncultured Chromatiaceae bacterium | reverse complement strand
CGGCCAGCACGGCCGGGATGTCTGCCGCCGCGACGCCGCCGTCGATCGCGTGGCGAACCGCCGACTGCAGGCTATCGACACCGGTCAACGCGGAAAAACGAAAGAAGGTGAGGCAATCCGGCGGCAGTGCAAGCGACTGCGCAAGCAGGCGTTGCAGCACCCTGCCGCCATTCAGGTCGCCCAGGTAGCGGGTGTAGGCATGTGCCACCAGCTGCGGCCCGATGGCCTCTGCGATGCGTCGCTCATAGGCTTCGCCGGCCGCTGTCCGGGGCAGGATGCGTTGCCAACCCCGTCCCGCGATGCGATCGAGATCGTGCGTGAGTGCTTGGCTGCGGCACAGGGCCGGGTCGGCCAACGCGCCCAGCGCGGGATCTGAGCGCCAGGGTGCCAGGCGCCTTTCGAGGCAGGCATAAACCGGTTGCAGGTTCCTAAGGTAGAGGGCATAGGCGGCGCGGCAAGCGGTGCCGCGTGCGATCTCACGAATGATGCCGGCGCGTTCCGCGCGCCGATGGCAGTCGCGCGTGTGCCGCTTGAGCTGTTCGGACAAGCCGGGCACTGGGTCCGGCAACGCGGCGGGCTCAGCGGATCGCCCGGCGGTGCCGACGGATTTGCGATGCTCCGAAACCATTCGAACGGTGCCCTGAAGGAAAGTGTCGAGTTGGCCCTGGGCCGGGATCAGGACTCACGATAGCGGAACCGGGGACGGGTCGCCAGCGACGGCTTGACGATGATGCGGCGGCGGCCAGCGCGATGTGCGGCATGCCGCGCACTGCGGTGCCCGCGATTGGTCCGTCCGGTGCGGACGGACGGCGGAGGTTCCTGTGTCTTACCAGGCAGGCGCCATCCGCACGTGTTTGGGTGCCTGATTCGGTTTGGTCGGCAACAGGTAGAGCCCGGCGAACACCAGCGCCCCGCTGACCGACAGACGGGCCCGCGCGAACTGACCCACCAGTCCGCCGCGCCGCTTGGCCGCTGCGCTGGCGACATTGATCTCGCGCAGGCGTTCCAGGCCGCGACGGAACTTCGGATTGTCGGTGTCGAGCGTCAGCGGGAAAACCTGACGGCTGATCGCGGTCGTGATATCGAATACGCGGTAGTCGAATTCGGTCGGGTCCATGCCGAGGGCCTGGTAGAGTTGCGGCCTTGAATGATCGCGCACGTACATGGTTGCGTAGACGGCGAGCAGGAAGAAGCGGATCCACCAGGTGTTGGTGCCGCGCAGCAGCTCCGGATGGGCCCGCAGGATCAGTGCGAATGCCTCGCCGTGGCGGAATTCGTCGTCACACCATTCCATGAACCATTTGAAAATCGGGTGAAAGCGCTTTTCGGGATGCCGTTCGAGGTGGCGGTAGATCGTGATGTAACGCGCATAGCCGATCTTCTCCGACAGATAGGTTGCGTAGTAGATGAACTTGGGTCGGAAATAGGTGTATTTCTTGGCCCGCTTGAGAAAACCCAGGTCGACAGCCACCCCTTGGTGCTTGAGCGATTTGTTGATGAAACCGGCATGCCGAGATTCGTCGCGCGCCATTGCGCCCATGAGTTCCGCGATGTCCGGGTTCTCGACATGCTTCTCTATCTCCTTGTACAACACGCAGCCGGAGAACTCGGACGTGACCGAGCTGATCATAAAATCGAGGAACTCTTCGCGCAGTGCGTCAGACATCTCGTGGACTTCCGCGTCGAAATCGATCTCCTTGCGGAAATGCTCGCGATTCTTGTCGTCTCGGAACTCCTGCATCATCGCGTCCCATTCCCTGCGCACCGGTGTCAGGTCGAGGCGGTCCATCGCCGCATAGTCGGTCCGGTAAAAACGGGGTGCCAGCAGCGTGTCGCGTTGCGCCTGGGCGGTCGAACTGTTGGAAACCGGGGTTTCGATGACGTGTGCCATGCGCTGCTCCTCAACGGGTGTGATAGGGGATGGGGCCATCGCCCCGGCCAAGGCTACGAAGTCCGCGGGGGGTTACCGATGGCCGCGGGACCAAGTGTACAAAATAATTAACGTTGTTATATGTCTAGTGTAGTTGACTATAATCGGTCAGGCAACCGTACGCCGCCGTCCGGAGTCCGGGCGCCGTTTCGGCGCACGCCGGTCGCGGCCCCCGGGCCTCGCTGGGCCGGGACGACTGACGCACGGCCGGGTTGCTGCCGCGGTCAGATCACTGCGCCGGACGATCCCGGCGCGATCACGCAAAGGGGGAGCCCGCCATGCTGTTCCATCTTGGCTATGTGAGCACCCAGACCCGGGTGATGCGCAATGCGGACCTGTTGAGCCTGCTCGACGTCGCGCGCCGCAGCAACGACCGAAAGGGCATCACAGGGCTGCTGCTGCACCGGGCCGATTCCTTCTTTCAGGTCCTCGAGGGCGAGGAGGATGAGGTGCGCGAGGTGTTTGCGCAGATCGGCAAAGACAAGCGCCACAACCGGATCAAGGTACTGTTCGAAGGACCGATCGTGGCCCGCGAGTTCAGCGACTGGCGCATGGGTTTCCTGGAGCTGGATGGCGTCGACGTCAGGCGCCTGCCCGGGTTCTCGGATTTTCTGTTCGAGGACTCCGAACCCCGTCGCTTCCTGGAGGAGCTGACCCAGGCAAAGCGGCTGCTGTTGTTGTTCAGGACCATGGCCTGAGGCGGCGTATTGCCAGCTGCATCGTCGCTCTGCTCGCGGGTACGCTGCGGCCCCGCGAGCCAGTTTCGATCAGCGTCCCTGCGCCGATGCGGCGATCTCCGATGTCTCGAATTGGGCCAGGTATTTCGCGTAACCTTCCTCGACGAGGTCCTCTTTCGGGATGAATCGCAGCGCGGCCGAGTTGATGCAGTAACGTTGGCCGGTCGGTGCAGGTCCGTCGTCGAACACGTGGCCCAGGTGTGAATCCGCATGGCGGCTGCGCACCTCGGTACGCGGGAATATCAGCTTGTAATCCGTCTTCTCGACCACCAGTGCCGCTTCCAGCGGCCGGGTAAAGCTCGGCCAACCGGTGCCGGACCTGTATTTGTCGCGCGAAGAGAACAGTGGTTCACCGCTGACGATGTCGACGTAGATGCCTTCACGTTTGTTGTCCCAGTAGGCGTTGTCGAACGGCGGCTCGGTGCCGTCACGCTGTGTGACCTCGTATTGCAGCGGGGTCAGTCGATCGCGCAGGTCCCGGTCGGAAGGCTTGCCGACACCCCCGGCGACTGCGGGAGAATACTGGCCGTAGTCCAGGTCCAGGTCCTCACCCCAGGTCCCGGCCAGATACCTGTCCCGGCCGGAACCGAAACGGTAAAAGCCGTAGCGCAACGGGTTTCTCTGGGCGTAGTCCTGGTGATAGTCCTCCGCGCGGTAGAAGGTGGTCGCCGGAATGATCGGGGTGGCAATCGCTGCACCGTGCCGGTCATCGGCAACCAGTGCGGCCAACGACTGCACGGCGGCAGTCCGCTGCGCCTCGTCATGGTAGTAGATCGCCGGGCTGTATTGCAGACCCCGGTCGCGGAACTGGCCGCCGGCATCGGTCGGATCGATCATGCGCCAGAACGCGGCGAGCAGCCCTTCATAGGTGATGATATCCGGGTCGTAGCGCACCTGGACCGCTTCGCGGTGACCGGTGCGGCCGCTCGACACCTCGCGGTAGCCGGGGTTGGCGACCTCGCCCCCGGTGTAGCCGGACACCACCTCGATCACGCCGGGCACCTGCTCGAAGTCTGACTCGACACACCAGAAACAGCCGCCGGCAAAGGTCGCGACCGCGCCAGGACCGTCGCTTGCCGGCGCTGCCACCGGGCCGCGCGCGCTGCCTACCCACCAGGGAACCGCAATGGCCAGCAGCAACACCGCGCCGACCGCGACCAGTAGGCTCTTCTTCATCCCAATCCACCTCGCTCTATGGCTCACTGCATGGTAGACCGACGGTCGTCCTGATTTCATTCAACTCACCGGCATACCGAGCGGTTTTTCCGGCTGCTCGGCGCTCTTCTTGCGGTCCAGATGCTGTATCGCTTAGGTTGAATAATACAAGTCGTTCCGATGCCCGCCGGACATCTGGTGCACATCAGCCGGTCCGTCGGAACCGTTGGCGGAGAGGGCCGCCGAGCGAATGGCCGGCCCGCTGCCGGGTACTGCACCCCATCCGATCGTCCCCCGGGTCATGCGATGTCATGCCCCAGACATGCCCCGGCCGTGATCGACCGCTGGGCAGTAGACAATCCTCGCAGCGCTGCATCCGGCGGCCGACGCATCGCTGTGATTCGCGCTTCCAAGCCTCGTCGGCCCGGGACATCGGGAATAAGCCACGACCAGCCCGCGAGCGGCGTTGGCCAGCACCGGTGAACCGGGCGCATCCGTTCGTCGGCCTATTCATCGCGAGTATCTCCCGCGGCCGCACGATCCGTGAGTTCGTGATGGGTGTGCTGTTGGTGCCGACACTGCTCACCTTCCTGTGGCTGACCATATTCGACGACAGCGCCATGTACTTCGAACTGTTCGGAGACGCGGGGACCGCCGCCGCAGTGGAAAAGGACCTGTCCAAATCCCTGTTCATCTCCCTCGATCGGCTCCCGCTGAGCGTGATGACAGGGTCGCTCGCCACGATCATCGCG
>CBDTXT010000281.1:0-4594 GCA_965364465.1 uncultured Chromatiaceae bacterium | reverse complement strand
GCCGTTACCGGCGGATGATCATCACAAGCACTTCGGCGGCGGTCAGACCGAGACCACGGTCGAGCTTGCGCCCGGGGAACACACGCTGCAGCTGATGCTGGGCGATCACAACCATGTGCCGCACGACCCGCCGGTCGTCTCGGACAGGATCACGATAAACGTCCAGTAGCAGCCTGCTTCCTGGGTTGACCGGGTCGCAGGCGGCCATCCGATCCGTGCCCGGCGAGTGGGTCGATTCAGCCCAGCGGGTCGGTCCTCAGCGGCATGTCGGTGAAGAGCCGGTCGATCTGGTGGTGACCGGCCCGCGCCCGTTTGCGTTGAACGATAGGCGCCGCTCTGATGTCGAACCGGGGTTGCGATGGCGCCCGTGAGGGCTGTGGTCACATGGTTGAAACAACGAACGGCGAGGTGTTATGAAACGGCCATTGCGGGTATGCGGCGCTTGTCTGGTTTGGACAGTCCTGGCGGGTGGTTTGCTGCCGGGGGTCGCGTCTTCGGAGCCGCCGGTGCCGGTCATCGTCGCGCCGGTAGCCCAGTTGCCCTTCGAAGACAGAATCGAGGCGCTTGGTACGCTGCGGGCCAACGAGTCGGTGGCACTGACCGCCTCGGTCACCGAGACGGTCAGTGTGCTGCATTTCGATGACGGCGACCGGGTCGATGCGGCTCAGGTTTTGGTCGAGATGACCAATGCCGAGGAGCACGCCCAGCTGACCGAGGCGCTGGCTTTGGCCAATGAGGCGGAACGGCAGTTTCAGCGGGTCCGTTCGCTGGCCACCCAAGGCACAGCGTCGAAATCACTGCGTGACGAGCGCAGCCGGGAATGGGAGACCGCACGCGCGCGCCTGACCGCGATCGAGTCCCGTCTCTCGGACCGGCTCATCAAGGCCCCGTTCGCGGGTGTCGTGGGGTTGCGCAATATCAGTGTGGGTGCGCTGGTCGAGCCCGGCGACCTGATTACCACGCTCGACGACGACAGCGCGATGAAGCTCGACCTGTCCGTGCCGAGTGTCTATCTCTCGAGCCTGACGGCCGGGCTGCCCATCGTGGCGAAGACCCGCGTGTTCGGAGATCGCGAGTTCAGCGGCGAAGTGCGTAGCGTCGACAGCCGAATCGATCCGGTCACCCGGTCGGTGGTCGTGCGTGTGTTGCTGCCCAACCCGGATCGCCTGCTCAAACCCGGCCTGCTGATGCAGGTGACGCTGCGCAAGAACCCGCGCCAGACGCTGGTGATCCCGGAAGCGGCATTGATGCCGGTGGGCCGCGAACAGTTCGTGCTGATCGCGACACCCGGGGACGAGGGACACCGGGTCGAACGGCGCGCAGTGACCGTGGGGGCACGTCGCCCCGGTGAAGTCGAGGTGCTGCAGGGCCTGAGTGCCGGCGAGCTGGTGATCACCCACGGGAACATCCGGGTACGACCGGGGCAGACGGTGGAGGTAAGGGCCAGCGACGCCGGCGAGCGGTCATTGGCCGAGTTGCTGGAGTCGAAGCCGAAGACGGTCGAGAGCGGTGATCGCAGGTGATTCTTTCTGACGCCTCGATCACCCGGCCGGTCTTTGCCACGGTACTCTCGCTGCTGCTGATCGCATTCGGCCTTGTCTCGTTCGACCGGCTGCCGCTGCGCGAGTACCCGGACATCGACCCGCCGGTCGTGTCTGTCGAGACACTGTATCGCGGTGCCGCCGCGAACGTGGTCGAAAGCCGGATAACCCAGGTGATCGAAGATCGGATAGCGGGCGTCGAGGGCATCCGTTTCGTCGAGTCGGTCAGTGAAGATGGGCGTTCGGCCATCACGGTGCAGTTCGACGTCGATCGCGATATCGACGGGGCGGCGAACGATATACGCGACCGGGTCTCGACCGTGCTCGACGACCTGCCCGACGAGGCGGAGCCGCCTGAGATCCAAAAGGTGGACAGCAACGAAGACGTGATCATGTGGCTGAACCTGGTCAGCGACCGCATGAGCGTCCCCGAACTGTCGGATTACGCGCGCCGCTACCTGGTCGATCGCTTTTCAGTACTCGACGGCGTCGCACGGGTGCGCGTAGGTGGCGGACAGACGTTTGCGATGCGGGTCTGGCTGGACCGCAGGGAACTCGCAGCGCGCGGCCTCTCAGTCGGCGACGTCGAGGACGCACTGCGTGCCGAGAATCTGGAGTTGCCAGCCGGCAGCCTGGATTCGGTGGACCGCCAGTTCACGGTGCGTGTCGCGCGCAACTTCCGGACAGCGGAAGATTTCGCCCAGCTCGTACTGGCGCGCGGTGCGCAGGGTTACCTGGTGCGCCTCGGCGATGTCGCGCGTGTCGAGAAGGGCGCCGCGGAGACACGTACCTTCTTCCGCGGAAACGGCGTACCGATGGTTGGCATTGGCATCATCAAGCAGTCCACCGCGAATACCATCGCCGTGGCCGATGCCGCGAAGGCCGAGATGGCCCAGGTCAACAGCAGCCTCCCGCAGGGCATGCAGATAAAACAGAGCTACGACACCTCGGTGTTCGTCAAGGGCGCGATCGCAGAGGTGTACAAGACGCTGGGCATAGCGATCTTGCTCGTGGTTGTGGTCATCTTCGTTTTCCTCGGCAGTGCGCGCGCCACGCTCGTGCCGGCGGTCTCGGTGCCGGTGTCGCTCGTTGCGACCTTCCTCGTCCTTTGGATACTGGGGTTCTCGATCAACATCCTGACCCTGCTGGCGTTGGTGCTGGCGATCGGTCTGGTGGTCGATGACGCGATCGTTGTCCTCGAGAACATTCATCGACGAATGGAACAATACGGCGAAACGCGTCTGGTCGCGGCCTTTCGGGGTACGCGTCAGGTCGCGTTCGCGGTCATCGCGACGACGGTCGTGCTGGTCTCGGTGTTCGTGCCCATCGCATTCCTTCAGGGAGACGTCGGCCGGCTGTTCTCAGAATTTGCTTTGACCATGGCGGCGGCGGTCGCGTTCTCCAGTTTCGTGGCGCTGTCGCTGTCGCCGATGCTGGCCTCGCAGGTACTTCCCGAAGATGCCGGCAAGACCCCTCTCGCACGTGCCGTGGACCGCGCATTCGACAGGATACGCAACGGCTACCTCTGGTTGCTGCGCGGTGCGCTGCGACACAAGTGGGTCGTGGGACTGGTGTTTCTCGGGATACTGGGTGGGAGCCATTGGCTGCTGCAGCAGATACCGGACGAATACGCCCCGAAAGAGGACCGCGGGGCCTTCTTCGTGCTGGTCAATGGGCCCGAGGGCGCCTCCTATGCCTACATGAAGGAGTATATGGACGAGATCGAGCGACGGCTGATGCCGTTGGTCGAGTCGGGAGAGATCACCCGGCTACTGGTGCGTGCACCGCGCACATTCAGCAACTTTGCGATCTTCAACAGCGGCATCGTGATCAATGTGCTAGACGATTGGGACCGCCGGCGCAGCGCCTGGGAGATCATGGACGACGTGCGCCAACGCCTGTCGGACCTCCCGGGGGTGCGCGCGTTTCCGGTCATGCGACAGGGCTTCGGTAAGCGCATCCAGAAACCCGTGCAGTTCGTGATCGGTGGCGGGACCTACGCGGAACTCACCGAGTGGCGCGACACCCTGCTCGAGCAGATCGACGAATCCAACCCGGGGCTCGTCGGCATCGACTGGGACTACAAGGAGACCAAGCCGCAGCTTCAGGTCCTGATCGACTACGATCGCGCCGCCGATCTGGGCGTGACGGTCGGTGACATCGGCCGCACGCTCGAGACCATGTTGGGTTCGCGGCGCGTTACCACCTACATCGAGGAGGGCGAGGAGTACGATGTGATCCTGGAAGGCGAGCGGCTGGATCAGCGCACGCCGGGCGATCTTTCGAATCTGTATGTGCGCTCGCAACGCAGCGGGCAGTTGATCCCGCTGGCCAACCTGGTTCAGTTGGAGGAGGTGGCCGATTCGATCAAGCTCAATCGCTACAATCGGGTGCGCGCGATCACGATCTCTGCGAACCTTACGGACGATCTTGCGCTCGGCGACGCACTGGCCTATCTCGAGGGCCTGGTGCGCGACAACTTGCCCGGCAAGGTGATCATCGACTACAAGGGGCAATCGCAGGATTACAAGGCGAGCGCCCAGTCCATCCTGTTCGTGCTGCTGCTCGGCGGCTTGGTGGTGTTCCTGGTGCTGGCGGCGCAATTCGAGAGCTGGGTGCACCCGCTGGTGATCATGTTGACGGTGCCGCTCGCGATGTCCGGGGCACTGCTGGGTCTGCACCTGGGTGGTTACACCCTCAACATCTACAGTCAGATCGGACTGATCATGCTGGTTGGCCTGTCCGCGAAGAACGGCATCCTGATCGTCGAGTTCGCCAACCAGTTGCGCGACGCGGGACAGGAGTTCCATGCTGCGTTGCTCGAGGCGACCCGGGTGCGCTTTCGGCCCATCGTGATGACCGGTATCACGACCGCGGCCGGGTCGCTGCCGTTGCTGTTGTCGAGCGGGGCGGGTGCCGAGACCCGTTCCGTGATCGGCACCGTGATCCTGTACGGCGTGCTCGCGGCGACCGTGTTCACCTTGTTCATCGTGCCGGTCGCCTATGACCTGCTGGCGCGCCGCACCGGCTCGCCGAAGCAGCTGCAGCGGCGC
>CBDTXT010000280.1:0-4608 GCA_965364465.1 uncultured Chromatiaceae bacterium | reverse complement strand
CATCGCCTTGCTGTCCGGCCCTGCGGCAGGCGTGTCGTAGTAAAGTATCAACGGACCGCCGCTCTGCGGGTCGCGACCGTCCGGGTAACCCGCCTTATCCAGCAGGCGCAGCGCATCCTCTATGTTGCGACGACGCGCGCGACCATCCTCCCACACGTGGGTCACCGGGTTCACCCCGGACTCCCCTTCCCGGTAGCCGAAGATCCCTGGCGGCAGCGGCCCTTGCGCCACCTCACCACGACCGTTGCGGAATATCGAGATGAACTCCTCGTAATCGACCGCAATCGCGATGGCCTGGCGCAACAGACGGGCGCGCTCGCTGTCGCCACCGACCACCGGGTCGCTCATGTTGAACCCGGTGTAGAACACAGACGTCTCGACCGCGGTGCTAAGACGGATGCCCTTCTGCTGCATCGAGTCGGTCAGGGTAGCCTCCCCGGCATTGCCGAACTGGATGGCCTGATCGAAGCTGTCCGACGCAATCCCGGAATTGTCGTAATAGCCCTGCAGGAACTTGTTCCAGCGCGGTATCGCTTCTTTCTCGAGCGAATAGACCGCCTTGTCGATAAACGGCATCGGTCGCCCGGCGTCCTCGAGCAGACCCTCGAGACGGTCCTGCTCGGTGCCGTCCGTGGGGTAGCGCTCACCGTGGAAATTCGGATTGCGCACCAGCACCATGCGCAGGTTCGGATTGTTTTCGGTCAGCATGAAGGGACCGGTACCGATCGGGTACCAGTTCAGGTTGATGTTCCGCTCGTCCAGGCCCGGTTGATGATAGAAGCGCTCCGCCTCCCAGGGCATGGGTGCGAAGAAATTCATCGCCAGCCAGAAAACGAACTGCGGGTACTTGTTTTCGATGCGAATGCGATAGGTGTAGCGGTCGATGGCCTCGACGCCATCCATCGGGATCTCGCGCAAGTCGAACCAGACCTGCCGGCCGGGGTCCGCCCGGTCGTACGCGGCCTTCGCCGCCTGGGTGAATTCCGCAAAGCCGCGGATGTGCTCGGCCATCAGGCTCGCGACCGGCGAGTGGTTCGGCGCGAACGCCAACCGCTTTATCTGGTAGATGTAGTCGGCCGCAACCAGCTCCCTGCTCCCGGTCAACGGGAAATCGGCCAGTGTGTTCACCCGATCCAGCAGGCCCGGATCGAGCGGCCAGTAGGCCGGTCTCCCGTCGTCACGCAACGCCAGTGCAGGATGCGGCTGGTAACGGATTCCCGGCCGGATGCGCAGCAGATAATCGGTGTAAGCGACCTCGGCGGCATCCGCTTCCTCACCCAGGGTCTGCCCATCATGGCCGACGTACCTGATCTCAGGCAGCCCCTTGGCGGTCATTGGGACCAGGGCGTAGGGGCGACGCAGGAAATGGTACTGCAACGGCGGCTCGTAGATCTGCGAAATGAACGCCCACTCGTTGGCACTGTAGGATCTCGCCGGATCCAGGTGTTTGGGGCGTTCCGAAAAGGAGCTGAAGAATACCGGCCCGGCCGCGGCTCCCTGCCGGTAAGGATCGTTCCAGGCCTGCCCGGTGCATCCACCCAGCGCTGCGAACACGATGGCGAGCAGCAGGGCGGCCGCGACCTGTCGGCGACTTTTTACTGCAAGGCCTATTTGGGTTACTTTACGCGCCATTCTTTCGACTGTCTTGACAGGGCACTGGGTCGATGCGGCGGTCGGCTAGCCCGACCCACGGCCGATGATCGCATCGCGGTCCAACGCTGTCAGCCGGTTTGTCCAACGATAACGACAATGGCGAGGAACGTTAGATGGGATTTCTTCACAACAAGCGTGCACTGATCGTCGGTGTGGCCAGCAACCGATCGATCGCCTACGGGGTCGCGCGTGCGATGCACCGGGAGGGCGCCGAGCTGGCATTCACCTATCAGGGCGAAAAGCTGCACGACCGGGTCAAGGGGTTCGCCGCTGAATTCGAATCGGACATCGTGCTGCCGCTGGACGTCGCCAGTGACGAACAGATCGACGCGGCGTTTGCCGAGCTGTCGGACCGCTGGGACGGTCTCGACTGTCTGATTCACTCCGTCGGCTTTGCTCCGAAGGAACAGCTCGAGGGATCTTACGCCGATGCGGTCACCCGCGAGGGTTTCCGAATCGCACACGACATCAGCGCCTATAGCCTCGCCGCGCTGGCCAAGGCCGCACGAGGCATGATGCAGGGCCGCAACGCCGCGATCGTGACCATGAGCTACCTGGGTGCAGTACGCACCGTGCCCAACTACAATGTGATGGGCGTCGCAAAGGCCGCACTCGAGGCCAACGTGCGCTATCTGGCCGACTCGCTCGGCCCGGAAGGGGTTCGCGTGAACGCAGTCTCCGCAGGTCCGATTCGAACCCTGGCTGCGTCCGGGATCAGCGGCTTCCGCGGAATGCTCGCAGAGGCGGAACAGAAAACACCGTTGAGGCGAAACGTCACGATAGATGAAGTAGGCAATGCCACGGCCTTCCTTTGTTCCGATCTCGCCTCGGGCATCACCGGCGACGTGCTCTACGTCGACTCCGGGTATCACATACTCGGCATGGCCTGAGCGGGGACTACCAGCGGCGGCCCCTCAGTCGTCGATCGGCTTCAGCTCGATGTCCGCGCGGTCACGCAGTTCCTGCGTGACGTAGCGCGTCTGGGCGTTCGCGAGCTGGGACACCGCCTGCTCGGCGATCAGTGGGCGCTCGGCATCGGGAAGCGCTTCCAGCGCACCACCCTCGACTGCCGACACCTCGATCAACAGATAGTCGCCCTCGGGCGACATCACGCCGGCAAACGCCGGTTCCCCGGCCGGTGGCGGCGCCAGACCGAACGCGGCGGCGAGCACCGCGGCGGGTACCTGAGGCTCCTCGCGACCCACTGCACCAGGCTGCTCGAGGCGCCAGCCATTGTCGGTGGCCAACTGCGCGAGCGTCCGCTCTCCGCCGCGCAGCTCGGCGATCAGCTTACTACCGACCTCCGCCGCGGTCTTCGATGCCTCTTGCTGCCGGTAGGCCTGCTCGATCACAGCGAGATTGTCCTCGAACGGTTCCACGCCGGCTGGCTCATACTCGGCGACGCGGACCACCACGGCCTGCTGAGAACCCACCTCGATCAGCTCGCTGTTGTGCCGCTCCATCAGGACGTCGTCGGAGAAGGCCGCATTGATCACCTTGGGAGAGCCCAGCACGCCGCTAAGATTGGCATTGCGGGTCAGCCAGTCGCTGGTCTGCACGGCCAAGTCCAGCGCCTCTGCGGCGGGAACCAAGCTGTCAGAATTTTCGTACGCTGTTTCCGCCAGCCTTTCCGCATAGTCGAAGTAGAGGTTTTCACCCTCGAATTTTCGATAGGCCGCCTCGACCTTGTCCCGCATCTGCTCGAACTGGGCACCGGAGCCTCCGCGGATGTCGGTCACCTGGATGATGTGGAAACCGAAGTCGGTTTGCACCACCTCGCTGATTGCGCCCTTGTCCAGCGCAAACGCGGCCTCTTCGAAAGCCGGGACCATCATGTCCCGTTCGACCCAGCCGAGGTCGCCACCGTTCGCCGCCGAGCCAGGATCAGCGGAATGCTGCCCGGCCAGCGCGGCAAAATCGGCGCCGCCGCGCAATGCTTCCAGCAGGCTTTGGGCCTGTGCACGTGCCTCTTCGACCGCATCGCTGTCCGCACCCGGCGCCAGGCCGATCAGGATGTGCCGCATCGCACGTTCCTCGCGGGCCACGAACTCGGCCTTGTGATTCTCGAAGTACTGCCTCAGACGCTCCTCGTCGACCTGAACCAGGCCACCCAGCGAGGCCGCGTCCAATAGCAGGTAACTCAGCTTGACACGCTCGGGCGTGCGATAGCTGTCGGTGTTGTCCTGGTAGAAACGACGCAGGTCGTCCTGCGTGACGGCGACCTGGTCGAGATAGGCAGCCGCGGGAATGCGCACATGGCTGAGCGAGCGCTGCTCGTCGCGCAGGCGTACGCGCGTCGCAAGCTGGGTTTGCGTGACGAAGGCGCTGTCGGCGATGCCGCTGCGCAACTGATCCACTGCCATGTCCTGGCGGATACGCTGTTCGAAGCCGGCCCGGCTCATGCCGCGGTTACGCACCGCGGCCTCGTAGGACTGCTGGTCGAACCGCCCTTCGCGCTGGAACGCGGGGATCCCCGCAATGAAACTGCGCGCCTGATCGTCACTGGTGCGTAGATTCCAGGCATCAGCGGCGTTGATCAGCACCCGCTCTTCGACTATCGCGTCCAGCACCTGGGCCTTGAGCCGCGCATCGTCGAGCAAGTCGGGCGAATAGCTGCTGCCGAGCGATTGGCGCAGACGCTCGCGGAAATCGCGTGCACGCTCGTCCAGCATCCGCTGCGTTATCTCTTCGCCGTCGACCACCGCGACTTCGGGTTCGCCACCGACGCCCAGGTACTCCTGGATCCCCCAGAGTGCAAACGGGACGCTGATGAGGATGACGATGGCCCAGGCAATCCAGCCCTGGGCTTTTTCTCTAATGGCCTGCAGCATGGTCGTTACGTACCCAGAAAAGCTGTAACGGAAAACGGGGTATCGGATGATACCCCGTTTCGTCCTGGATATGGCGGAGTGGACGGGACTCGAACCCGCGACCCCCGGCGTGACAGGCCGGTAT
>CBDTXT010000279.1:0-4618 GCA_965364465.1 uncultured Chromatiaceae bacterium | reverse complement strand
CTTGCCGGATGTGGAGATGATCTGTGACCGCGTGGCCATCATCGCAGGAGGCAAAACACGGGAGTGCGGTCGGCTCGAAGAGTTGGTGGGTGACACTGTTGAGCGGGTGGAGATCTCCGTTGATGTCGGCGCCGCCAAGGCCGCAAAGGAGGCCGGCCAGCTCGCAGATGGCCCGGCGGGCGCGTGCGCGGCACTCTCCGGCCCCTCGGGCAGCGGCAAGACCCTGCTGCTTAGGGCGATCGCGGATCTGGACGAGGCAAAGGGCGAGGTCTGGCTCGACGGCCAGCCGCGCAGCGGTTTGAGTGGGCCCGACTGGCGCCGCCGCGTAAGCTATCTGGCCGCCGAGAGCCACTGGTGGGCGCGGCAGGTGGGCGAGCACGCCGGCGACTGGCAGGAGACGGACCTGTCGGCACTGGGCTTCTCGCCGGACGTGCTGGACTGGGAGGTACAACGACTGTCGAGCGGTGAGCGCCAGCGCCTGGCGCTGGCCAGGGCGTTGGCTCACGGTCCCGAGGCACTGCTGCTCGACGAGCCGACCGCGAACCTCGATCAGGCGAATACCGAGCGCGTCGAACGTCTGGTTGCGGACTGGCGGAAACGCAATGACGGCTGCGTGCTATGGGTCAGCCACGACCCGGCGCAGCGCACACGCGTCTCCGACCTGCAGTACGAGGTCCGTGACGGCCGGCTGCGGACGCTCGACGATGACTGACTCCTTGATCATCCTCAGCCCGTTCGATCTGGGCCTGGCCGCGTCACTGGTGCTGCTGCTGGCTGGCCTGTCCTGGCGCCTGCAACTCGGTGTCGGCCGACGGATGCTGATAGCAGCCGCGCGCAGCACCGTCCAGTTGCTACTGCTCGGCCTGGTACTCAAGGCGCTGTTCAGCAGCGTCAATCCCTGGTTGGTCGGCGCACTGGCCACGTTGATGCTCGCGGTGGCCGGTTACGAAGTGATGGCACGCCAGAAGCACCGGCTACGCGGGTTATGGGGCTACGGCACCGGCGCACTGTCGATGTTCCTGTCTTCGTTCTCGATCGCGATCCTGGCCCTGCTGATGCTGGTTCAGCCGGCGCCCTGGTACACGCCACAATATGCGATCCCGCTGCTCGGCATGTTGCTCGGCAACACGATGACCGGGGTCGCGGTGGCACTCGACAACCTGACGCGGCAAACGCTGGAGAAGCGCGCCCAGATCGAGGCCCGGCTGGCGCTCGACAAGGCGTCAAGCGAGGCGATCGGCGACATCCGGCGCGACGCACTGCGCACCGGACTGATCCCGATCGTGAACGCGATGACGACCGCCGGCATCGTCAGTCTACCGGGCATGATGACCGGCCAGATCCTGGCAGGAAGCCCGCCCATGGAGGCGGCCAAGTATCAGCTGCTTATCCTGTTCCTGATCGCGACCGGCACCGGGCTCGGCAGCATGACCGCGGTACTGCTCGGCTCGAAGCGGCTTTTCGATCGACGCTCACGCCTGCGCCGGGACCGGCTCGTGGAGTAACACCCAAGGGTCGCGCCGGCCGTGTGACGCATCCGGCCGTCCAGCGCAATCAATGCTCACGCCGCACGATCGCCCCGGCACGTGTATGCTCGCAATATCGTCGTCGGTCGACCATCGGGCCGGATCGCCGATTGGGTCGACGGCACGATCAGGCCGCGCGAGACAATGCTACACGGACACGAGTGAGCGATGATCAACAACCTGCTGCCCCTACTCGCGCTGCTCCTTATCGCCTGGATCTGGCTGGATGGGGCGCGGGCGCGGGAATTTGCGACGACGCTGGCCCGCCGCTACTGTGACCACCGCGGCCTGCAGTTCCTCGACGACACCGTCTCGCTGGCGCGGATCGGCATGCGCTGGACCGAACAGGGCCTGCGCCTGCGGCGCATGTATCGCTTCGACTTCAGCCTGGAGGGCGTCGGCCGACGCACCGGGCATGTGCTGATGCTCGGGACCGGCCTGGAGATCATCGACGATGGGCTCCCGAAACCGGCACAGGCACAGGCACCGACCGAAGGGGCCGAACCGCGACGCAGCGAAGACGGCAAGGTAATCCCTTTCCGGCGCCCCAAGCAGTGAGCGCCGCTATTTGACGACCTTCAGAGAGGGCCTGCCGCCCCGTGAGCCCGGTGACGGCGTATCTGGCTTCGGCGGTTCCGGCGGACTGTCGCCCTCGTCCGCGAACAACATGCCCTTGCTGTTTTCCCTCGCGTAGACGCCGAGTACTGCGTCCGGCGGCAGCGAGATCGCGAACGCGTTGCCGCCGAAACGCGCCTCGAACGCGATCAACTCGTTGCCCAGCACCAGGTCGCGTACCGCCGTTGGGCTGACGTTGAGCACGATCCGTCCTTCCTCGACATAATGCCTTGGCACCTGAACCGCATCGCGCTCGGCATCCACCAGCAGATAGGGTGTCAATTCATTGTCGACCACCCAGTCGTATATGGCACGGATGAGGTACGGGCGGTTCGAGGTCATGCCGTGGCTCAGCGACGCATCTCGCGCTCTTGCTCGGTCAGACTGCCGATGAATCCACTGCGCGTGAACATGCTGCCGGCATAGGTGTTGAGCTGCTTCGCCGACTGGCCGGCAAGTTCCACACCCAAGGCAGGGAGGCGCCACAGCAGCGGTGCGATACTCGCGTCCACCAGGCTGAATTCGTCGCTCATGAAGAAGGGCTTGTGCGCGAGGATCGGCGCAGCCGCGGTCAGACCTTCGCGCAGTTCCTTGCGCGCCCTGGTCGCCGCCTTGCCGCCGGCCAGGATCTGGTCGACCAGCGCGTACCAGTCATTTTCCACCCGGAACATATACAGCCGGGCGCTGGCACGCGAGACCGGGTCGACCGGCAGAAGTGGCGGGTGCGGGAAACGCTCGTCGAGGTACTCGCAGATGATACGTGAATCGTAGAGCGCGAGTTCGCGATCGACCAGCGTCGGGACCGTGCCATAGGGATTGAGATCGATGACGTCTTCGGGCAGATGCAAGGGATCCACGTCGACGATTTCGCAGGTGACATTCTTCTCGGCCAGGACCATCCGCACCCGGTGACTGTGCAGACTCTGCGGATCGGAAAACAGGGTCATCACGGAGCGGCGTGCGGCGACTGCGGTCATCAACAGGGTTCTCCAGCGTGTTGCCGCTAAGCTGCAAGCGGAACATAAAAGGGGCGCATAGTATATCAGACTATGCGCCCCGGATTCCGGCCCGAACTACGCGACGGTCAGTGGATGTCTTTCCACCACTCCTTCTTCATCAGGTAGGCGATCACCGTGAAGACGACGAGGAACAGGATCACCCAGATACCCATGCGCTGGCGCTCCAGCTTCATCGGCTCAGAGATGTAGGTCAGGAAGGTCGCGAGATCCCGTGCCACCTGATCGTACTCGGCGGCGGTCATGCTGCCGGGCTGGACCAACTCGAGACTGTCGACGACGCGCTCGAGCCGATACCCCTGATCGGCGTGCTCCTGCAGATAGGCGTCGGCGGCGGCCTCGGTGTCGAACGCAGCCACCGAGTGGCCTTCGTGGTGGACCTCATAGCGATAGACCGGTTCCTGCACACCCTGCAGATCCCACAACACATGCGGCATACCGACGTTCGGGAACACCGTGTTGTTCACGCCCAGCGGTCTCGAGGGATCCGTGTAGAAACCCTTGAGATAGCTGTATATCCAGTCAGCACCCCCGTGCTTGATGCGCGCGGTCAGGGTCAGATCGGGGGCCGCCGCACCGAACCAGGCCGCGCCATCCTCCTCGGGCATCGCAATGGTCATCAGGTCGCCGACCTTGCCATCGGTGAACATCAGATTGTCCTTGATGTCGTCCTCGGACAGCCCGACTTCGGTGAACAGCTTGTAACGGACATACTTCGCCGAATGGCAGCCCATGCAATAGTTCACGAAGAGCTTGGCGCCGCGCTGGATCGCAGGCTCGTTACCCAGATCGATGTTGGCCTGCTCGAGATGCACCTCGCCGCCGGCTGCCTGGCCGACCAGGGGCATCAAGGCCAGGATGGTTGCAGCAATCAGCTTCTTCATTTCGTCACCCTCTCCGGCACCGGCTTGGTCTTGTCCATCTTGCTGTAGAACGGCATCAGCAGGAAGAACGCAAAGTAGAGCGTGGTGAAGATCTGCGCCAGCAAGGTCTTGGTCGGTGTCGATGCCTGCATGCCGAGCCAGGCCAGGACGACGAAGGTCACCACGAAAATCGCCAGCGAAATCTTGAACAGCAGTCCCTTGTAGCGGATCGACTTGACCGGGCTGCGGTCGAGCCAGGGCACGAAGAACAGCACGATGATCGCGGCAAACATCACCACGACGCCGGGGAACTGCGAGTTGAACATCGGGGGCACTGCACGCAACATCGCGTAGAAGGGCGTGAAGTACCAGACCGGCGCGATGTGTTCGGGCGTTTTCAACGGGTTGGCCGGCTCGAAGTTCGGCGGCTCGAGGAACAGCCCGCCGAAATCGGGCCAGAAGAACACGATCGCGGTGAAGAAGATCAGAAACACCCCGATGCCGACGGTGTCCTTGACCGTGTAGTAGGGGTGGAACGGGATACCGTCTTTCGGGATGCCGTTCTCGTCCTTGTTTTTCTTTATCTCGATGCCGTCCG